>DADO01000059.1:0-17024 GCA_002509325.1 Methanosarcina sp. UBA402
TTTATCTTACTGTCAAAGTCAGGAATATATACAAAAATATAACCAAGAAGTCAATTCACCGCCATTGACCCCCCAATATATTACAGTGGATTCGCCTAAACTACCTCTTAATGATAAAGACATAGGTGAATTTAGAGAAAATGTTAGAAAGATTTAAGACATTATTTTTTTTAAATACATATAATCCTCCTCATCAAATAAGATCCTGAAAATTACAAATACATAGAGCCCCAAAATTATAAGAGCAACTAAATACATATTTATCTGTCTTAAATGTTGGAAAAATAGAATTGCTAGAAAAGTAATTCCAGATACTTTTACAATCCAATTTAAATTAATGTTTATATTTAGTGTTTTTATCGTTAATAATATACTTATTATGGTTGCAACGAATAAAGACATACAGGTAGCTACTGCCGCTCCACCGATGCCAAATTTGGGAATAAGCAATAGATTAAGTAAAATATTTGTCGTTGCAGAAATGCCTACGAGTTTTACACCTAGATCTGGTCGTCCCGCCGCCGTGACCGAGCTTCCTATTGATTTCATGACTCCATAAACCACAGTACCGACGACTAATATATGCAATGGCAATACTGAATGAATAAATGCGTCTCCATAGATCAAAGTAATAATTTCATTCGCAAAAAAACCAGTTCCCAATCCAATTGGAAATAATACACATGCGGTATATTTCATACTCTTATCAATCATAACCTGCAAAGCTGAGTGATTATTTTTGCCCCAATACTCAGAAGTTGCAGGATATGTAATTGATTGGATTGCTTCAGGAATCAGCCAAAAAAACTGACTTAAGCCCACAGCTACAGCATAATAACCCACATCATTAGCGGTTAATAAGTAGCCAATCATAATAATATCAGCCTGGTAATTTATCAGATTTATCGCATTTACGGCAAATATCTGTATACCAAAAACCAGCATTTTTTTTGTATTACTCGCATAATCCTCAAAAGTAATATCGAAATAATTTTTGGTTATCAACAGCAGGTACAAACACCATCCAACTGAAGACAAAACAACACCAATCACTACCCCCGCAACGCCAAACCCTGAATAAATCAATGAAACGGAAATCACTAGCATCAAGACACTCTGAATAATCGTGGCAGTCCCATATTTCTTCATTTCCCTTAGCCCATTAAGAAATCCAAGCAGAACACCACCGACAAGAGCAAAAGGAAAAACAGGTGACAATATTTTTAATAACCCTGATAATCCCGGCATTTTAAATATTTCTTCAAATGTCCACGATGAAAGGTAAAAAAGCACACTGAAACCGATCCCAAGTAATAAAGAAGTAATAACTCCGGATGAAACAATAGAATTAGTTTTACTTCTATCCCCCTTGTATTCAGCCACATACTTTATAACAGCAGCTGGAATCCCTACAGCAGCAAACAACATTGCTATTGTTTGAATGGTGGAGACCATCCGGTATAATCCCAGATCACCAGCACCGAGATATCGGCCGAGAAGCACGGTTATCACGAAGCCAAAAATCATGCTAATTATAGATGCTATGAATGTGATGCCTACATCAAAAGCGAATTTTTTTGATTCAGTCAAATTATCTCAGCTCGTTTTGATTATTTACGATCCAATTGATGATGTTGTTAAAGGATGATTTCGGAATAAAATGTCCTTAAAACCTCAGACACCTTTTCACTTGCATCCCCAGTTCCAAAAATACTTCCTCTTTTCTTAGCCCCTTCAAAATTTAGAATTGTATCCCTTATTTTCTCATAATCCGCCCCTACCAGAACATTCCATCCGTCTTCTACAGTCTCAACCCACTCAGTATTCTCTCTCATAGTTATGCAGGGCACCCCAAGCATATACGCTTCTTTCTGCACCCCACCTGAATCTGTAAGGATCTTTTTTGAATGAGCCATGAGTTTTAACATCTCCAGATATCCAAGCGGAGGAATAACCTTTACTTTTTCACACAACTTGTCCCAGATTCCATACTGCTTCAGATATTTCTCAGTTCTTGGGTGTACCGGAAACACAATAGGGATATCAATATCACAGAATGCATTAATTATAGATGAAAGATTCTTGAAGCTGTCGGTATTTGAAGCTCGATGTACGGTTGCAACCAGATATTCTTTTGGGCTTAGACCAAGATCCTCCAAAGCCGTGATTTTTTCCTCTGCAATCTTGATATTGTATTCCAGA
Source organism: Methanosarcina sp. UBA402 (assembly GCA_002509325.1). Taxonomy (GTDB): domain Archaea; phylum Halobacteriota; class Methanosarcinia; order Methanosarcinales; family Methanosarcinaceae; genus Methanosarcina. The sequence continues at coordinate 2,203 of DADO01000059.1, forward strand.
GCGTCAAGCATTACATCTCCTACATTATATACTCCAGTTGTGATTCCCTCATTTTTGAGGTTTAAGACCGCCGTTTCTGTGGGACAGAAAAGCAGATCTGAGACATGGTCTGTGAGTACTCTGTTAATCTCTTCTGGCATAGTCCGGTCAAAGGAACGAAGACCTGCTTCCACATGGGCAACTTTGATGCGTAGTTTGGAGGCTGCAAGAGCTCCTGCAACTGTGGAGTTGGTGTCTCCGTATACCAGGACAAGATCAGGTTTTTCTTTGAGAAGGATATTTTCGATCTCAATAAGTATTTTTCCTGTTTGTTCGCCATGGCTGTTTGAGCCTACACCCAGATTGTAATCAGGTTCAGGGATCTGTAATTCTTTGAAGAATATATCAGACATTTCGGGGTCATAGTGCTGACCAGTATGCGCAAGGATTTCTGTGTGTTCTTTACGGATTGCGCGGGAGAGAGGAGCGCATTTGATGAATTGGGGGCGGGCGCCGATGATTGATAGGATTTTCATGAAAAGATACCTCATCCAATAATTAAGTTATCATTAATCATTCACTTTTATAGAATTATCAAGAACCTCAGCAAATTTTCTTGCCATTTCTTTTTGGCTGTATTTCTCTATTTTTGAGTTATTTCCTTTATATGAAATCTGACCATTTAATTTATATTCATTATAATATTTGATAATGATATTTTTTATATCTTCAATAGAGGAAACAAAGTACCCAGCTTCAGTTTCCTCTAATAGCTCATTTACAACACCCTTTATACCACCTATTGCCAAAATTGGCCTTTTTGATGCTAGATATTCAAAAATTTTTCCGGTGTAAACTCCCACTTCTGATGGATGATCCCAGAGCAAAAGAAGCAATACTTGTGAATCCCTTTGTCTGGATAATGCCACATCTCTGGATACTAAACCATAATCAAATATAACATCTTGAAGATTGTATTGTTCGATTTTCTGTTTCATCCAATCTTCTTGTGGCCCATAAAAACGAACTTCAATGTCTTTTTTATTAATCTTATTTTCTTCAATCAGTTCATTTAAGGATTTAAATAGTTTTGAAGGGTCCCTTTTTCCCTGATAAAGACTTCCAGTATATGTAATTGTAAATTTACTTGAGAGATTTATATTTCCGTTTATTGATTCCTCCAAATCAAAACCATTTGGAATTGAATAAATGAATTTTTCATTATGAAGGATTCTAAGAGCTGAAGCCAAAACCTCTGACACTGTAGTTAAAACATTAGCTGTTTTCAATGTTTTGATTTCTAATTTAGTATCAAAAAATTTCCTAACATTACTATAATAATAATAATGGTTTTGAGTCCAAAGATCACGTAAGTCTGCTATCCATGGAATACTGTGCTTTTTCTTTAGATCATGAGCAATGATATGAGAAATAATAGGAGAGGAACTGCTAATTATTGCATCAATTTTTTCATTGCTCAATATTTTATCTCCTGCTTCGAAAGCATTAGAATACCATGTTTTTTGGTTATCTGGATATGTAATAATTTCTTCAATGAAGGAAAATAAAACGTTTAAAAACGTTTTTTTATTTTTTAGATTTGGTTTCCCTATTTGTTTTTTTATGGATCCTTTTGGATTAAGTCCAATTCTTTTTTTAAAAGAGGCTATACTATCGTATTCAAAATATGGAGTGTTTATAATATTATATTTAGAGGATAAATTATCAGACAGATTTTTTGTTAAGATTATAGGCTCCCAACCAAAATATGGAAGATATTTTACCAGTCCATTAATTCTTAAACCACCTATTGCAGTATCTGGGGGGAAATAATATGAAACAATTAATACTTTTTTCATAATATCACTTTTTTCCTGAACCGATTATATAGAAAACTTCGAATTTTTTGCTAGAATAGATTTTATCCAGGGATATATCCAAGTTTAATTTTTCAAAATCTGAAGGAATCCATCTAATTTCAGCCATTTCTGGAAATACATCTTTGTACATCAGTTTATCTTTCTCATTAATTATCATATACAAACTTTGATCATAATGACTTGAAAGTGTAGATTTATTGTCATATCCAAAATGAAAAGGAATCCTTAAATAACGTGGTTTGAACCAGTATAGTTTTTGCAATTTTTTTTGTTCAGAAGTTAAAAGAAGGTCGCCAAACCTAATTGGGTCAGAGTTTATTCCTGTTATTTCTAAATCCAAATTTCGATTATTAAAAAGCCAATTCATACCATATACTTCAGATTGTGTTGTTTGATAATTATCTCCCAAAGTATATGGAGAAGGATATAAAGTTAATATTGCATTAACCCACACGATAAATAACAAAAAAATAAATCCTATTAAACCATAAATATATGTTTTTTTATTTTCAGTTTTTATCTTTTTAATGAAATAAACTAATAAATATCCAATAAACATTGTGGAAATGATTGTCGTGTATGTAATCATTCTTAAGGGACCAACGGGCAAGTTGGATAAGTACATAATTAATATCAAGAAGCATGTAACGAATAAGGGACCAAAAAGCGAGAATAAATTATTATGTTCTTTGTTCTTATTTCTCCAAATAATTGGAAATGAGACAATAGCTACCAGAACATATAGAAGAGATCCACTCAGCTCTTTTAAAACTTGCTCAGTTACGCTGTAACCATATCCTTTAGCATAATTTATATTATCGATTAATTCTATAACTTTTGATGGTCCGCCCTCATTTATCAACATATTTAAATTTTTAATAGTTGACTCCCATACATAAAAAGATGAGATCCAAGTAATACTCCAAACAAATAGTAAAAAAAGCAAAGTTATTTTTAATCTAGAAAAATGTTCATTTTTGACTGCAGTATTTCTGGTATTCTTTTTAGTGTATTTTTTATCATATATATACCCTGGTAAAAATAAAGTACTTATCAGTACAAAATAGGTAAATGTTGGAACTGGATGAAATATAGGATACATAAAAGCCATTATTACAACCAAAATTTCCCATCTTACATTATTAGCTAAAATAACTTTTAAAAATATGAATATTACCAATGGAAAATAAAGGTTAGCACACGCGTTTGGGGTGAAATTTAAGTACCAGTCATTAACCAAAGTAGTACTAGCTAACGTTGATAATATAATTTTTCTCTTGTCTGTAAAAACAGTTTTTGATATTAAGTACATAAAAGGAACATATAGTATCCCAAATAATAAGGGTAATAGTTTAGAGATTAAGAGCACATTTATATTTGAGATAAAATAGATTTGAGTTGAAAATATATGTAATATTGGATAAATTATATCTGAAATATGAGAAGTAAGAATAATTTGATTAATCAATCCAATATGTGAAGCAGGATCTCCACTCATACACCAGAGATAATAACTTCTAATAATGAATAATGAAATAAAAGTAGCATAGCATAAATAAATTATGAGAAAGCCTATTTTCCAGAGATATTTACCTAATTTAACATCATATACTTGGGATAAAACAATAAAAACTCCGCATACAGTCGAAAGTAATAAAATAAACCATACTATGAGTGGTGTAGACCTATAAATTGAAGATTCATAACCTGTTGTTGGTGTGTTATGAGCTATTAGAAGTGCTATTGGAAACAAAGAGAAGCAAATAATCAAAATTATTTTGAATAATCGATCTTTTTTATGTACGCTGAGTTTATTCATAATTATCAACAATATTTCACAATGAAGATCAATTTACTAAAAATTGTGCTTTTTTCTATAATCGAACGTTTAATCTAGTGTTGGGTCAACTATAAAATGCCATATAAAATGGATTGCAATTATTTGAAATGATTGAATCTTTAATTATTGACTCGACACTAATGTATCTTGTCTTAAGTTTATCTACTCATTTTCTATCCTGACTTTGACAGTTAAATCCTGAGATCAAGCCTACCCAGAATATCAGCGGCGTCGATTGATATTTCGACGCTTCATTGCCCAGAGCTGGCATATTCCCAGCGATAATGACCACTACTCAAAGGGAAAATACGAATATCAGGGCGACCTTCTGGAAGCTCTCTGTAGACAAAATTGGGACTGAACATGGCTACTCAATATTCTGAAGAATCCCCTTCCAGTTTTCCATAGTTTTTTCAAATGAGAAATTCTCTTCCACAAACCGCCGCCCGTTCTCTGCAATCTGCTCCAGATCCGGAAAATTCAGCGCCCGAATCACATTCTCCGCGATGCACTCAGGCGAGTTATTCTCCATAATGAATCCAGTTTTCCCGTCTATTATAATATCTGGTATCGCCCCGACAGGTGTCGCGAGCACTGGGGTCCCGCAAGACATCGCCTCGAGCATGATATTCGGGAGCCCCTCGGTATAGGAGGGGAGGACGAGGAGTCGGAGTTGGTTCAGGTAGTTAGGGAGGTAGTCATGGGGGATCCAGCCAAGAAAATCAACTAGCTTGTCAAGCGCATTTTGTTCGAGAAAAGTCTTGATTTCGCTGTAGAGTAAACCATCCCCGGTAATGGTAACACATAGGTCCGGAGATCTCAAAGTTATATCCGGTAAAGCTGTAACAAAATTAAAAACGCCCTTCTCTCGACTAAGACGGCCGATATAGCCGATACGATAAGGTCTATTGGCAAGATTGTGGATCTGCCTAAAATTACCGCCTATGAAAAATAGGTGGCCATTTCCTATGACTTTGGTAAGAGGAAGATCCATAAAGAGAGCAACATGAGGCGATTCTACGCCAATATATGTGGCTGCATTGAAGGTCAACAGTTCCAGTATCCTATCTGATAAATAATAATAATACCTCTTATAGAACGGGGCGGTCTTATAGATCATACGAATATTAGTAGAGTCAGATGCCACCGCGGTTAGAATTGATGTTTTTCTGAGAAACTTAGCTGTAATGGTAGGTAATAACAAAGTACCGGATAACATAAATATAGGACCGTCAAAACGCTTGCGTATCCTTATCAAATGGAGAGAAATTTTTATTTGGATAATAATTTGATTGATAGTTTTATAAAAAATATTTCCCTCCTTTTGAGGAGATATATCTATATCTAGGACCTTTATTTTACTATCAAATCCAATATTATCTGAAAAATTACCCGTTATTAGAAATATTTCATTCACAAGTGGTGAGAGAATCCTTAAAAAATTGTTTATGATAGTGTAGTAACTTCCAGAACAGGACAGAAGAGGAAATGTAACAATGCAAATATTCAGTTCTTGAAGATTTTTTGATTTAACCATACATATCACCCTTAATAGTTCAATAAGAGTCGCGAAGCTAAGAGCATCTCAAAATCTCTTGGATAATACACTCTCCTGCTTTCTCATCCCCAAAGGGATTTGCCCGTTTCAGGGCACTCTGATGGGAGGAAAAAGATCTCCTCCCACACCTCATGGAAATGTCCAACAAAGACATCAACTCCTCGATCTTCTGACTCATTTTGAAGTTTCCTCTCCTACAACCGGTGCCAAGATATTTGAGGAGGAATGGGCTATCGCACCTGTCTCCCTCTGCTCAGGATCCAATCTCCTGTAAATCTCGAGCAACCGCTCCTCCATAATTTCCCAGCTGTACTTAGTCTCATATGCCTTCCGGCCATTCTCACCAAGACGTTTACATAGGGTTGGCTCATTTTTGAGCGTAAGAATCGCATGCTTGATAGCGTCAACATCCCCATAAGGCACGACAAGACCACAGTCTTCTTCCCTCACAATTTTGGCCATGTTAGTGTTATCATTCACCAAAATTGGTTTGCTACACATCATGGCCTCAAACAACTTATTGGGACTGGCATATTTATTATTTGGAATATTTGGATCGTAAAACGCAAACAGTATATTAGCATTCATCGCTAGCCTGATAATTTCTTCATGTGGAGTCCACTTTAAATCTAATTCAATACTTAGTGCATTTTGGCAGATGCTCCTTAAACGAACACCGCATGCCTCAGAGCACGGCCCCATAATTACTAATCTAACCCCAGAGAGAGTTTTTACCGCCTTGCACATAACATCTATACCTCGATCATCGCTGATACCACCACCGTAAAAAATAGTGAAGTTTTCTGAAATAGAATCCGAAACTACGCTATTATTGGAGAATTTATCTGAGGGCGCATTAACAATAGTTACTATGTTTTCATTATTAGAAAGACCAATCTGTTCTCTTCTAGAATCATCGGGTAGAATAACAGCATCTGCAAACATTATAAGGAAACGATCAGTACTCGCAAAAAAAGCCCGGGAAATCTTTGGAAATATGGGAAATCCAATCATATCCGCGTAGAAATCAAAAATATCATATATAATTGGCTTTTTTGTAACCCTCGCCACGATAAGTGCAGGAGCAAAAGTATCAAAGTCTGCGGCATGTATGCTATCCCATTTTTCAATTGCTAATTGAAAAATAATATAAAGCCACCAGATGGGCAAATAAAAACAGACCTTGAGGCTGTCTGGTGAAACGGCTAATTTAAATCTCTTTACCCTACATGCGTAAGATCTTTGAATTTCGCTGATTCTCCCCCTGTCCCAAACTAGCAATGTTACGTTATATCCTGATTTTATGAGACTTCTGGCTTCTTTCTCTAATCTTGCGTCTGGATAGTGAGATCTTAACATAATTACATTTTTCATGGTTTCACCTACAATCCTAAAGATCTAACAAGTTTTTTTCTAAGGCAGTATCTCATTCTTCTTTAATTTGTCTGAACCCTGTCTCATTGCTCGATCATTCCTTTCTCCATCATCCAATGACATTCTTCCGGTCATCCATCCCGTGATAATATCCACCATGATTTCCAACCAGTCTCATGAACACCTCATCGTTTAGAGATGCCCCTAGATAATCTTGACATCTTCACAGGTATTTTTATCCTTCTCTCTTTAATGCTCTTAGCTTATAATTGGCCTGATAGATTGCATCAATTGTTTTTTACTGTGGACTTCCGGAATCTAAGTATTTTAAAGATAATTGATCGAAACTAACCTTATGAAAATCCACATTCAGCGGCTCTTCATGGCAACCACATAGGTATACCCATATGCGATTCCCCTTATGGACACAAACACTGGATAGAGATACCAAGAAAGATCTCTTTCTACAATTAGACCGTGAAACATTCCTTTTACTCCAAGGACAACCTGTTCGTAGAATACCTCGTATGGTGAGAGATTCATCAACTGAAAGCCGGTTTTCGTGAATGTTTTCGCGCCGGTAAACTGCTTTTTCGCGAATACCTTTAAACATGGCATGGTGTCATGATAGAGAGGATCGTGAATATACACAACTTTATATCCCTTGTCTTTGAGTTTTTGGGCCCAGTCAAAATCTTCACCCCAGTGAAGCGATCTACTGACGCCCCCAATCTCTTCGATCGCTCTCCGAAGAAAAAGCGCATTTCCTCCGCCATACAAACCGCGCCTTTTCTTGATTCGATCTTCTATTACCAATTTCCAATGGTTAAAATAAAGGCGAACAACCGGGCCTCCATCAGGAGGTGCTATATTTTCTGGCCAGATCGTGCTCACTCGATCGTCATAATTGAAGCATTCAACTGCATTACGGAGCCAGTCTTTATGAGGGATAATAATATCTGAGTCAAAAAGAGCTACAATTTCGCCGGTTGCCTTCTCAACTCCAGTTTGTCGTGCACTCCCCAGGAGTCCTGAATCGAAGAATATCTTATTGGTATATTTTTTAGCTATTTCGATCGTCTTATCCTTTGAATTTCCATCTACAACTATAATCTCGACATTTGGGTAATTCTGGTTGGCAATGCTACTAAGGCACTTTTCTATAGTATCTTCGTTATTCAGTGTTGGTATGCAAAAAGATACTTTTGGTAGATTATTTAAGTCAATAATACTCCCATTATGTTGCAATTCCGGCGATTGTACGATGATATATTCATCATCATATGGAAAATCTATAATAGCTGGATTTTCTACCATCAATTTCACTCCAAGTGCTTTTTGATAAATCTTGACTGCTGATGCTGCAGGATGTTCACCAACCAAGCATCCTCCTTACTCAGCGTTTGCTGGAAGATGTCCTTCAATCGCTCCCAACACAGTGATTTTACGAAATTTCTTTCTCTCTTTTCCTCAGGTCCGATATCCCAGGTATCTATGAGTTACACTTCTTTTTCGAGGACCATTTCCGACTCCGTAATAGAGCCCCGTTCGTCTCGCCAAGCTCCTTTATGAGACCAAGGAGACCCGTTGCAAGGATAGGTTTCCCTGCCGCCATATACTTATAAACTTTTATCGGAACTATGTTTATCATGATCTCGTTCTTATAGGTAAGGAGAATGAAGATGCACGGATCACTTCTGTCTTATCCGAGTCAGCGTTTATCTGGATAGCATCCAGAGATCCTCATTGATCGAGATCACCTATCGGCCATCTCTATGTTACTGGACTTCACAATCCTATAGTAAAGAGGCTAAATAATGCAACTATTAGATGAGATACAAAGTGGTTTTTATTGCAGCAATTATAGGCGTGACTATAGCATCAGGTTTGTATAATTCAGAGAATGAACGGGTTTTCCCTCTGAGTAAGAGATGCGGGCACTCTGGTAAGAGTCATCACCCTTACGACGATAACTCCTGGAGCTCAACCCTTGGTGCAGCCTTGCTCCTCGGCCTCTCACCACGAGGATTCTATCTCCGGTAAGGGCGTGAAAGGTCTCTTCGCGCAGAGCGACGTTCTCTTTCAGGCTCATGTTTCTCTCCTAATAACTCCCGTTTCTTCTCATTGCCTCATGGGTAGTTATGCTAATGCCAAGTAAACTATAATAGTATTATTATTAGGACTTACGCAGTTGAACAAAAAACCAGTAGCATGAAGCACCAAACTCTCTAAAGTATGATCTCCCTGGCAAGCTCTCATGTGCTTGGTTTTACATCTCAAGTGCGTATCAAGTGCGTAACTCCTAATTATAACAAGACTCTAAATAATTCTCGAATTTTTCAGTAATATTATCCCAACTTAAATCATGAACACAAGAATATGCTTTTTCACCTTCAGCATCCATTATGTTAGATTTATAAAGCCAGGCTGATTTTTCGAGCGTATCATCTGATTTTTCAATATAATTAATTCCACTATTCCCTCCAAACTCCTTTCGTATACCAGGAAGGTTTGTGGCTATGACAGGCTTTCCCATAGCCATATACTCGTATATTTTAATAGGAACAATGTTCATCATGATTTCATTTTTGTAAGCTGGCAAAAGACATATATCAGCAGCAGCAACATGTTGGGGAACTTCTTCGAATGGGATTTTACCTGTTAGTATTAATTTATCCTCAAGATGCTGTTCAGACCTCATTTTAAGTAACGGCTTGTAAAGATCTCCTTCACCCACTATCATTAGTTTAATTTTTTCATTATTAGTGGTACAAAGACTTTCTGCAACTTCCTTCATGCCTGAAAAGTCGTATATCCATCCCATGAAGAACAATAAGAGATCATCTTTTTTAATTCCATATTTTTCTCTGATAGACGACCCATCTACTTGAGGATTGAATTTTTCAAGATCCACACCTGCTGGGATTATAGATACCTTATTTATATCTCCACCCATTTCAACAGCATAATCTTTTAACCCTTTATTAATAACAAAGATCTTATCCGCATCTTTGAGGGTATGTTTTTCGAATTGCTCTGCAGTTTTCCTTGTAAGTTCGTTTGGAAGCAGTGTGTGTAGATGGTCTATAAGGTAGTACACAAAAGGAATATCGTGTTTTTTAGCCTGCTGCATACCAATATACGCATTAAGGATACCAAATGCAATTATTACGTCCGGCTTAAACTCCTGAATCTGCCTTTTGATCTCTTTCGCATGAAAATAAAGGATAGATGCCATATCAAGAACTGGGACTTTGATCATCCCAGGTCTAATTAGAGTTATATTGGCTTCTTTGAATATTTTATATGCTCCTTTGATTTCCTTCCGACCAGTAAGTACTTTTCTTTCTTTATCTTCTTTCCAGAGATATTCATAGTCAATTACTCTTATCTGGTGGCCTCTCAACGCCATTCTATCCATTAAATGGTGCTGCTGGTGAGGCCCTCTTTTAATCCAATCGGTTTCCTGGAGCACTAAAATATTCATTCAGCATCACATCAGAATTCAGCACTTTTCTCAATATTTTCCCAGTTTTCTTCAAACCAGTTATGTACGTTTTTCAGGCCATCCTCGAATTTCATCTGGGGTTTGTAGCCAAGTACCCTGTTCGCTTTATCAACGCAGGAAAGAAGCTTTGTCTTTACGTCCCAATCCCTGCGTTCTTTAAAGACCACTGATGCTTCGTTGTTTGTCAACTTATTCACAATTGTTGCCATTTCAATGACCTGGTGATCGGTCCCTGAACCAAGGTTAAAGGCTTCACCAATAGCTTCTTCTTCTATACCCATGGCAACCAGACCATTGACAATATCACCTACGTACGTCCAGTCTCTTGTTTCCGTCCCTGCACCTGTAATTGGAAGTGGAATTCCTTTCATTGCCCAGTAAAAAAAGTTGGGAATAACGTTTCTATATTTTCCGGGAACCTCTCCTGGACCATAGGAGTTAAAGAAACGGGCATTTGCAATGGGCATATTATAGAGATTATGGAAATAATTTGTATAGAGCTCACCGAGGAGTTTTGTTACCTGGTAAGGTGTGTGAAGACTGATTGAAATATCATGTTCTTCAAAAGGCATTTTAGAATCAAGGCCGTATACTCCGCATCCGGATGAGGAATAAACAAAACGCTTTACATTAACAAGTTGAGCATACTGAAGAACTTTAAGAATCCCGATTCCGTTGATCATGAGATCTTTTTCGGGGTTGTCAACGGAATTCTGGTTTGCAAAATGAGCAGCTAAATGGAAAACGTAATCAGGCTTTTCCTTGAATACACGCTTGAGCATTTCATCATTAAGGATGCTGCCTTCAACAAAAGAGATGTTGTCCGCTTTTGGTATGTTCCATACGTAAGAGGAGGAGAGGTCGTCTAATATAATGACTTTCTTTGCATTCATCTCGGAAAGTTTCCGGCAGAGATTCCCGCCAATTGCACCGGCTCCTCCGGTAACCAGTATAGTTTTTCCTTCATAGTCACCTGTATAGTCTCTCATTTTATTCACCGATCCTGTAGTAGTCTTTCATCCATTCTACCGTTCTTTTTATTCCTTCTTCGGGAGAGACTTTAGGATTATGTTTGAGATCCCGGATAGCTTTAGAACAGTCAATCGTTTTCACTTTTGTTGTAAATGCCTCTGCTTCTTCATAGGTAACGTTTGAATCATCTATGCCTACAGCTTTCAACACAAGGTCCGAATATTCCTTAATGTCCTTCTCCCATTCGGGTTTTCCTGCAACATTGTAAGCCTCGCCGGGTATGAAGTTGTCAACAATATTTGCCCAGGTACGACAGGAATCTTCAACGAAGTCTATTATCCGTTTATGCCCCTTAAAGACCTTATATGGTTTGTTATTGAGAGAAAGATAGATGAATTTTGGAATAAAGCCCCTGTATGGCGTGTAGTGCTCATAGGGACCATAACAGTTTACAGGACGGACCCTTACAGTTTCTGTCCCAAACATCTTCGCAGAGTTCATGCACATAAGCTCTCCAGCCCATTTAGTGATGGCGTAGTCATTCATCTGATAGGTATCTTTAATGGGGTTATTTTCCATCACAACTTCTGTCATGACTCCGTCATAATCACCGTACACTTCTGCACTGGAGTAGAAAATCATGCGGAACTTGAGCTTCTCCTGAAGCCGAATCATATTCTTAGTACCGATCACATTGGTCTGCCAGAGATTTTCGTAGTAGTCCTCTCCGTTCCATCGGCCATATTCAGCAGCCAGGTGATATACATAATCGAATTTGGATTGTTCGAAAATTCTTTCAATCTGCCTGTAGTTCCTGACATCAGCTCTAATGTAATTATCACGTCTAGTATTATAGAGGTCAGCTGCGATTACTTCATGACCTCTACGTTCTAACTCATTGACAAGATTTGTACCGATGAAACCTGCTCCACCAGTAACTAATATTTTCTGGGTCTCCATGCTGTATCCTCATATTAGAAGTAATTTTTAATTAGATACTTGTATATATTATTTAGAAACTGCCCTGCAAACATCTACAATTAATTTTGCTGCAGTACCATCACCATATGGATTATTCCAACTTTTTTCCCTAACTGTATTTTTAGCATGACTGAGCATTGTTGAGGGATTCACGCCCGCCAGAACATTTGACCCTACTTCGAGAGTCTCCGGACGTTCAGTATTATCCCTTAACGTGATGCAAGGTACCCCAAATATACAGGTTTCTTCCTGTAAGCCCCCAGAATCTGTTAACACAAATTTGGCATTTGCTTCCAGTTGAAGAAATTCAAGAAATCCCTGCGGTGGAACAACATTGATTCCCTCAAGAGAAATGCCAAATTTTTCAATCATTTTTTCCGTTCTTGGATGAATTGGAAAAACGACTGGAAGTGAAAAATAGTCTTTAATTAATTTTAATCCTGTTATAATCCCCTCTAGCCTTTCTTTAATATCTACATTTTCGGCTCGGTGGAAAGTAACAAGAATATATTTTTTTGAAGATAAACCTAAATCTTTCAGTATATTTACCTTATTTTTTGCAATTTCAATATTTTGATACACTGCATCAACAACTGTGTTTCCTGTGACAAAAATTTTTTCAGGATCAATTCCCTCTTTTACTAATTGTCTATAGGAAGTTTCAGTTGGAGCAAAAAGATAGTCTGAAACATGATCTGAAACAATACGATTAATTTCTTCTGGCATACTACGGTCAAAGCTTCTGAGGCCAGCCTCAACGTGACCAATTTTTATATGTAATTTAGCCGCTGCAAGGCTTCCAGAAAGAACTGTATTGGTATCCCCCTGTACAAGAACAACATCGGGTTGCTCCTTGGAGAGAATGTTTTCAATTCCCAGCATAATTTTACCGGTTTGAGAAGCATGGGTTCCAGAACCTACATCTAAGTTGTAGTCCGGCTGTGGTAGATTTAACATTTCAAAAAAGATACGATCCATTTCATAAGAATAATGTTGACCAGTATGAAGTATAAAGTAGTCCAGACCTTGCTTTTCGCATTCTGTTATGACGGGAGACATTTTTATAATTTCTGGACGAGTACCAAGGATAATACCGATCATTTTTATTACACCTTTATATTACTAAATATTCACTATTCACGCTTTAAATACGACTTGATTAATATGAATCAATGATTTATGTGAGTAAGCAGGATCAAAAGTACCTTAAGACTTAATTAAACGCAGAAACCCTTCAGGAAACCATATAAAAATCATACAATGCCCTGAATTTGCCTGCTGTCCGAAAAGTAAGGATAAGCCTTAGGCCGTTTTCGTTTCCCTCATAACCGCAGCCATCGAATGCAACAAAATCCCTGTCAATGTCATAAAAGTCCCTACAATAATGAGCAGAATCATAACCATTGTAGGCCCAAAATTCAACCCCTTACCAAGCATAAACTCATGCAAGAAACGAGCACCCATATACAGCCCCCCTAACCCAAGAGCAATTCCAGGGGCTGTGAAGTAATATAGAGGCCTGTCAAACTCGACGTCCTTTAAAATCATAACAAGGACCCCAATACCATGTTTTACCGGGTTTTCGGTTGAGCAGTCAACGTCATATCGGACTCCGATTTCAACTTCAGTTATGCGGAGGCTGTGATGGCCAGCATCGGCTAGCATTTCACTTTCTATTGCCATGCCCTGGGCATTGAAGCGGAAAACATCTTTTATCGAGGCTGAAAAGGCACGAAAACCGCTCTGGGAATCAGTAATCTTAAGTCCGGAATTCATGTTTGTAGCAGTATCAAGGATTGTCTGGCCTACACGGCGATAAATAGGGGTGTTTTTGTCATGGTGGTTCAGGTATCGGCTGCCGTTGACCATGTCGGCTCCGCCTTTGATAATGGGGTCAACAAGTTTAGGGATGTCGTCAGGGTTGTGCTGGCCGTCAGAATCCATAGTAACTATTATGTCTGCGCCCAGGTTGGCTGCGGCTGCAAAGCCGGTCTTGAGGGCTGCACCTTTTCCTTTATTTATCTCATGTTGAACAACTTCAGCACCTGCGTTCCTGGCAATCTCAGCTGTCCTGTCTGAACTGCCGTCATCGACTACGATCACGTTGTCGGCATAGAATTTGGTAAGGAGGACTACGCTTCCAATGGATACCTCCTCATTCAAGGCAGGAAGGATTACCGTGATATTCTGCGGAGCTGTGCCCTTAACGCACTGGCTTTGTTCCTGGGCAGTATACTCGGCGCTCTCGCCCACAAATAATTCGTTGTTCAACCTGGATGGCCCCTAAACACCTCATGCAATATTTAGAATGAATTTGCATATAGACCTGAAAGGTCATTTAATCCAAATAATAGTATAACTGTTTAATAGATCATACAATATTAATTTTTTGGAGTCAAATATGAAAAACTGTTATATAAATATGCTGAAATTAACATAAGAACATAACATAATTGGAGAATAATAGCATTGAGCAAGCAATTATCAAAATTAATATAAAGTTATATTATATAACTAAAAGCTTGAAAAAAACTCCCAAAACCTAAACATCCACAAAATAGCTTTCACAAAATATAAAAAGATATTTCAAAAAAGCCATCTATAGAACTTAAAATCATTCCCGCTCATATTCCATGCATGTCGATTACATTCTGAATACTTCTTCTGACATACCCCAGGCTTGAGGGCACTTGCCGCAACCGTTGAACCGCAACCGTTGAACCGCAACCG
>DADO01000059.1:17333-19059 GCA_002509325.1 Methanosarcina sp. UBA402
CGCCGGTTGATCACGCCGTCACGCCGTCACGCCGTTTTTGATCAAACTTTTTTTGAAAAAGTTTGAGATCAAGCATTTTTTTGAAAAAGTTTGAGATCAAGCATTTTTTTGAAAAAGTTTGAGATCAAACATTTTTTTGAAAAATTTTGAAATCAAGCATTTTTTTGAAAATGTTTGCGGAATGGAACTCAAGGAGCAAGAGATGAAAGATATTATTTTCCAGATCTTTGAATTTAAAGACTTAAAACTTGTTGTTAAAAGGAGCGAACTACAAACAAAACTTTATATAATACTCACAATAAGAGCTTGTGGAATATCAGGAAGGTCTGAACAAATAAATCTGTACTAGCCCGGAGTGAAAAGGAGTAATTTCCATGAAAAGAAGAAGTTTTCATAAAAAACAAAAAAGGCTGAATTTCCTAATAATTATTTCAGTTCTGAGTCTGGCTTTGTTAGCAATTTCTCCCGTACACGGTAGTAATTTAAATTATTCCTCCTCTTCACAGATAGGGCCTGTTCTTGAAACAATATCTGCCAGCAATGTAGAAGAACCAGGTTTTTCCAAACTTGTTTTAATATCCGATGAGGAACCGGGACCTTTCCAAAAAATCCAACAACATGTCAATATTGTTTATGCTTCTATAGGAATTTGGGCAGCAGCTCTGATTCTTCTAATCTATCAATACATGGCTTCACGAGAGCAAGAATTGATAGAAAGTCCTGCTACAGACCTTTACTTACGTAAGATCTGGAAAATAGCAGGGCTTGACGAAATAGACCAGAAACAATTCGAGGTCATGAGAGTCAGGCTCTTTACTGCAATACCTGTTGTGTTCATAGCCCTGGCCGAGCTTTTTATCTTTACAGACAAAATGAAATTCGCTGTCTGGATATATATCGGAATTTTGATTGCCTTCTCACTTTCCAATCTATTTGTAAAAGATCTCAAAATATACAGGATTTATCAGGGCCTGATGCTTCTCCCTATCCTTAGATTGGTAAATCTTTCTACACCTGTATTTTTTGAAACCACCCTTTACACCTTTGTTTTCATTTATGGTCCTCTTTTAATTCCCCTGGCAATAATAGTAAATAATCAACGGTCCTCCTTTAAGCAGATAGGGATTACTACAAAGAATCTCCTGGCTTATACAATCCTTTCGATTCCACTGGGCTTTTTGCTCGGGCTTGGAGAGTACATGATCATCCGTACAGAATACCTGATCCCGGACCTTTCCATCGGAAACCTGCTCAAACTCACGTTCATAATGGTTTTCTTCGTGGGCTTAGTCGAGGAAATTATTTTCAGGTCAATCCTCCAGACAAGGTTTGAGCAGGCGCTCAGTGTGAGAGAAACACTATTAATTACAGGTCTTCTATTCGGGCTCATGCACTCAGGGTACGGAACCATCTATGAAGTTTTATATACAGGTTTTATAGGACTTTTCATAGGCTTTGTTTTCTACAAAACAAGAAGTCTGCCCTTTGTTGTTATTCTGCACGGTTTAGTCAACGTCTTCCTTTTCGGATTTCTGCCCCATTATCTGAGTAACTGGACAGGGTTCTGATATCTGTTTAAAAGGAGTTTAAAAAAGTTGATTCCAGTTACTCGTGCATATTTCACATCTCACTTCTTGGTACAATCAAAAATTCAGAGAATTAGGAGTAGTAAGTTGATTCCATATATCCTCAATAAAACCACGGATGGACACTATCCTCAATAAAA
>DADO01000059.1:19283-19714 GCA_002509325.1 Methanosarcina sp. UBA402
GTGTCCATCCGTGGTTCTTTTATGAAAAAACCCATGGACATTATCCTCAATAAAACCACGGATGGACACTATCCTCAATAAAACCATGGATGGACACTATCCTCAATAAAACCACGGATAAACACAGATGGACACGGATGACCGGTATCCGTGTTTATCCGTGTCCATCCGTAGTTCTTTTATGAAAAAACCCATGGACACTATCCTCAATAAAACCACGGATGGACACTATCCTCAATAAAACCATGGATGGGCACTATCCTCAATAAAACCATGGATGGGCACTATCCTCAATAAAACCACGGATAAACACAGATGGACACGGATGACCGGTATCCGTGTTTATCCGTGTCCATCCGTGGTTCTTTTATGAAAAAACCCATGGACATTATCCTCAATAAAACCATGGATGGACACTATCCTCAATAAAA
>DADO01000059.1:19955-26014 GCA_002509325.1 Methanosarcina sp. UBA402
GTGTCCATCCGTGGTTCTTTTATGGAAAAACCCATTGAACAGTGTTGATTTCAAAGTATAGTTTTGTTTCCATAATTTGGAATCGCTGCACTAGTTTATCATTTCTACAGTTGGTCAACTGCTTTAAATTAATAACTCACTTGCCTGCAAAGAAAACAAAATAGGTTTTTTGAATAGGTTTGAGAGAAAATCTCTCAGAAAAAATAAAAACGAAAAAACTGCTGATTTCTACAAAAAGGGATAAAAGGTAGACAATACTCTGGAAAAGCTGCAATCAGATAATCTCTCCAACCTTGAAAACAACGATTGCTGCAAAGCTTAAAAGCAAAGGAATAACTGCTATATTAAAAGAGTTATTGAGATATTCATTCCATTTATCAGAAGCTGAAAGAACTTCTTTTATAGAGAGGAGAGCTATAAGCCCTACGGTTATTGTAGCCCCGTACTGAGGAAGTCCAGGGGTTGTAATCATCGAAATTGCACTAGAAGAAATAATGTTAGCTGAGATACTGCTTAGTAACATAGTAACGCCTTCTACCGATAAAATCCCTTTTCTGAATAATAGAAATGCCTACTTGCAAGTATTGTAAAGCCTTGAAATAATGTTATATCATTGAAATTTTGTTCTATTAGTAAGATAACATTATAGTATAAAAAAGTTATCTTTAAAATTCAAATTTCCGAGAGAAGTGATATATTTACAAAGTTTCTGATTAATTAATAGATTAGTCGATTTTGAAATTCAGTGCCTATATGGCATGGGTTTACATATAATTAATATTAGGGGATCTTTAGCTCTGAAACGAGATGAAAAAGCTATTAGCAATTTGCTGGCAGCTAAAAAGAGGTTTAAAAAGAATAACTGTAAAATTAGTATAACTAAAATTAACACAACTGTTCCGGTGACGTAAAATTTCATAGGAAGCACATTCTTCACTTCAAGAAGTAAAAGGAAAGGTTTTAGCTTTCCTCTACTTTTTGCCTTCCCATCTCAAAAGCCCTGAGGTTCACTTCAATTGTTTTCTGCGGCACAAGGGCTTTAACGCTTTCAAGCAGGATTTCTTTCGGAATCGGCAGATAACCTGAGACTGCGCCTACCATCACGACATTCATTGCAAGCCTGTTCCCGGCTTCAAACGCCAGTTCATTGGCATTCAAGGCTTTGACTATGTATTTTTCAGAAAGGGCATCAAGAATATCCGAAACCTCAGGATATTTCGCAAGGCCTGAGGTAACAGTTACAGGAACTACGGGCTGCGTGTTTACTATAATAATTCCTCCGTCCTTCAGGAAATCCAGGTACCTGATCGCCTCCATCGGCTCAAGGGCAAGCATGAGATCCGCACCTTTTTTCGGGATCATGGACCCGTAATTTCCCCCGATCCGGATATGGTTTACAACCGAGCCTCCGCGCTGGGCCATGCCGTGGGTTTCCGCGGCCTGGACTGGCAGCCCTGTCTCAACTGCGGCTTTTCCGATAATATCCGAGGCAAGGATCGCACCCTGTCCTCCTACTCCCGTAATAAGGAGGTCGAACTTCTTTTGCTCAGCCTGGCTCATCTCTTCACCTCCTGGATAGCTTCAAATTTGCAGATCTGGGCACAGACCCCGCACCCGCTGCAAAGAGCCGTAATCACGGCACATTTGTTTTCCTCGTCAAACTCAATTGCAGGGCAGCCGAACTTCAAACACTGTTTGCAGCCTTCGCACTTTTCAGGGTCAATAACATACGGAACCCTGCGTATGCCTGCCCTTTTCCCAGAAATCACGCAGGGCTGCCTGGCAATAACCACAGCTACGCCTTCAAATTCCTTTGCTGCCTTAAAAGCTTCCTGGGTCTCTTCAAGCCGGTACGGATCGACAACGGATACGGATCCAGCCCCCATTGCTTTGCAGAGCTCGGCAAGTGAGACCTGTACGGTTGGCTCTCCAGTTGCCGTAAACCCTACGCCCGGGTTTGGCTGGTGCCCGGTCATGGCTGTAATCCGGTTGTCCAGGATGGTAACCGTGATATTTGCTTTATTGAAAATCGCATTCAGGAGCGAGTTCATGCCCGTATGGAAAAAGGTCGAGTCCCCTATAGAACAGCAGATAGGGCGTTTTTCTCCTGCATGGTAAAGCCCTGAGGCAATGCTGATACTTGAACCCATGCAAAGCGTTGTCTCAACAGTCCCGCTCTGAATCCCGAGGGTATAACAGCCGATGTCGCTTGGGTAAATCGCTTCCTTTCCAAAGACCTTTTTCATGGAGTAAAAGGTTGCCCTGTGGGAGCAGCCTGCACAGAGAGCAGGCGGACGAGGAGCAAGCTCAAGAGCCGTGCCTGGAGGTTCGGGTTCCATTTCAAGGTCAAAGGTTTTCTTAAGAGTCTCAAGGAAGGCACTTACGTCCAGTTCCCCTTCCCTTGACACAAAACCGTTAGCTTTCCCGAGCACTGAAACCTCAAGCCCGGTTTCCTGTGCAATCATCTTTACCTGTTCTTCCACTACAGGCTCAAGTTCCTCAAACACAAGCACGGTATCCACGGTTTCAAGCAGCTCAAGAATCAGCTTTCTCGGAACCGGGTAAGCTCCTATTTTAAGGAAAGAAGCTTCAAGTCCAAGCTCCACAAGCGCCTCTTTTGCATACACTGCAGCAATGCCTGCGCCTATTATCCCTAATTTTGCATCGGGTTTCAGCTCAAGGGAGTTCCAGGGAGATTCCGCAAGGGCGTCCTCAATTGGCTGCTGGATAGAGAGAAGATGGGTATGGCGTGAGCGGGCATTCTTTGGAAGCATGACCCAGCGGTCCAGAAGTTTTTCAAAATGCGGAGCAGGTTTTTCTACAGGGATCTCTCCGAGTTCGATATCCGACTTCCCGTGAGAAATTCGAGTCGTGGGCCTGAAGATTACAGGGACTTCGAATTTTTCGGAAAACTCGAAAGCATAGGGCAGCATATCCTTGGCTTCCTGGGGGGTAGAGGGATCAAAACAGGGCACAAGGGCAAACTGGGCATAGCGCCGCGTATCCTGCTCATTCTGGGAGGAGTGGCACGACGGGTCATCGGCAACGATTGCAATCAGTCCGCCTTTCGTCCCTGCATATGCAAGAGTCATAAAGGGGTCGGCTGCAACATTTAGCCCGACATGTTTCATTGTTACTGCAGAACGGGCACCTGCCCAGGCAGCTCCGACTGCGACTTCCATTGCAACCTTTTCGTTAACTGACCATTCTATATGGTAATCCCGGTCTTCCCGGCCTGCAAGCGTATCTATAATCTCCGAAGACGGAGTTCCGGGATAGCCTGCAATAACCTGCACACCGCCTTCAAGAAGCCCACGGGCGATTGCCACGTTTCCGAGCATGTACTCACGCATTGTCATAACTATTGTCTCCACATTTAAACAGGAAAAATACCGCTAGGATAACAGATTGAATATTTTTTAATCTGCATCAACAAAGGTAATTATTTTTATCTATTAGCGCCAGCAAATTTGGAACTCTATAAGGACAGCTTAGTAAGCCAGATCTGCTGCCCGAAACAAGGTAAAACTTTTTCATTATTTAAATAACACGATCAATAATATACTTTCGGATAAGTGCCCTGGAGTTTTTCTCCTGCACGGCCAGTTAACACGCAGCGAAAAATGAGAAACAATCGAAGTTCATACCTTTTGACAAAAACAAAAGCAGAGTTAAAGAAAAGGGAGGAGCGAAACCAAAATAATTCGCTCACTGTCCGGCTCATGAATAAATTCAGTAATTAATAATTCAATTCTCTCAGAAACTCTGCAAGCTTTTTGATTTCATCCAGCTCGAAATCAAGTTCTTCGCCTTTAAGGGACGCTTTAAAAATTTCTCGTTTTGCCGGAATTTCAGCCACAACCTTCAAACCATTCACAGCATCCAGCATTTCTTCCCTGATATCCGGCTCAACCCTGTTAAGTACAAAATAGACCTTACACCCACACTGGACACCAAATTCTCCAAACTTCTTTGAAAGCTTGAGGGACTCGTAAGAAGGGTCGACAACTACAAGAATGAGGTCAAAAACCTTATCAACTCCGCGTCCGAAGTGTTCAGTACCGGCTTCGGTGTCCACGATTACTACATCATCTTTTCCCAGGTCAAGGTTTTCAAGAAACTCCCTGGTCAGGACTCCCATAGGGCAGGCACAGCCCTCCCCGAAATCATGGATCTTGCCAACAGCCATCAACCTGAGATTTTCCTTTTCTTCCACAAATTCCGGAGGAAGGTCAGAAAACCCCCATTTTTTCTTAAAAAATCGAGACTGCTGCTGGATGGATGAACCCATCAGAGTCAGCCCACCAGGAGAAGTGGTTTTCGGAGCCCTCTGCTTTTCTCTAAAGCCTTTCTTTCCCCCAAAATATTCCATAAGATCCCGTGGAGCTGCCATCCCTAACTGGCTGTGCAGCCCGTAATTTGACTCGTCAATGTCAAGTACAAGTACATTTTTCGTTTTTGCCATTTCCTTTGCCAGAAGAGCCGAAATCGTACTTTTTCCGCTTCCTCCTTTCCCGCAAACTGCTATTCTCATATCCGGTTCACCTATCCCAGTAATTTATTCTGCTAAATTAAAAACACTTCCTTTAAACATTTTCTCGCCTAAATGGTCGTATAAAAAGAAAGAGAAAAGCCTGTTAGAAAAAGAGATTATCCTTGCATACAGGCTCAATGATGTAACACTGCCTCAAGATAGAATGACGTAACCCTGCCTCAAGATAAAATGATATAACCCTGCCTCAAGATAGGGGTTTTCCTCTTCAGCTTGTAGCCGAAGACAATACACGATGATATATACGGCTGGTATCAGCGGGCCTGAGCTTAAAAGAGAGGACTTAGCTCCTTACAGTAAACACCAATAACAATATAATATATCCAAACATAGTATACCGTTGCCAGTATTGCAGAATCAAAACGTAAAACTGGGAGCTGCTTTGTTGCAAAATTAATTTTGAGGCAAGAGTATACTTTGGGGAAAAACATACAACTGTGGGAATATTTCTGGAAAAGTGGGGGTAACTTAGGTGGCACCTCGCCATGTTAATATTTTAAGCCCTGGAGACCCTTTCAGGGACTGGCTTGTTGAAGAAGTCGTCGGGCACAGGCTGCGGAATAAAAACTGTTCTGTTAATGTTTTTAAATATAATTCCTCTCACACGGTCTGCAGATACCAATTTGAAGGTGAAAATCTCAGCGTGATGGCAAAGTTTTTTGCCGAACCTACTGGCCGGCTGACAGCTTATAACCCTTATAAAGGCATGATGAATGAATACCGGAACCTCGAAAAAGCTGCTTCCGCAATAAATGTTGCAAAGCCTCTTGCGATCAATAAAAAGTTCAATTGCGTCCTTGTAACCGAACATATACCTGGAAAATCTCTGGCCTCGTACTTCGACCAGCAAGAAAAACTTTATGAGAAGCTTACTGCAGTAGCCCACATGCTCCGACAGCTCCATGAAAATACAAAATCTTCCTACAATAAGAAAAACGAATTCAGAAATTACCATGAAGTGCTGGACCATCTGAAACTGGATTATGGCACCAGAGAGAGTTTCAATAAACTGCTTGGACAATGGTGGTACAGTCCCCTGCTCAACAGGGAACACGGCTGTATGATTCACAGGGATGTAACCCCTTCTAATTATATTTTTTACAAATGTAAACCCTATGCCCTCGATTTTGAAAGTTCCTGGCTCCACGCGCATCCTGTCAGAGATCCAGGGATTCTTGCTGCAGAACTTAAAAATGAGTTCGAACTACACAGAGGAGGAGGGTGGAAAGCCGAACCATATATAGGGAACTTTCTTTGGGAATACAGCAGGGATGAAAAGGATTTTAACTATGTTACCAGAATTTTGCCTTTTTTCATGAGTATAGGACTTCTCCGCTCGGCGCGGCTTCATGAAGGCGACTATAGGAATTACCTCATCAAAGAAGCAAGCGAATGTTTAAAGGCAATTAATAAGTGAGTGTAAAAATATAATCAATAAATTAGTGTTTAAATATAATCAATAAGTGAGTGTAAAAATATAATCAATAAATTAGTGTTAAAATATAAT
>DADO01000026.1:0-194 GCA_002509325.1 Methanosarcina sp. UBA402
GATTTTAGCGAACTACTGAAATAGCATGGAATATCTCGGAAAAAGTGCTATAATTCCAGATTTGGATGAGCCAGTTGTATTTGAATCAAATATGATGCGTTTCAGTGTGGATCAAAGTAAAATCGAGCCGCAATATCTGGTACAATTTCTACAAACTAGTTTCATTAAAGCCTTAGTTTGACAGAAGCATACAT
>DADO01000026.1:450-8829 GCA_002509325.1 Methanosarcina sp. UBA402
TTTCTTATATGTGTGATGTCTATATAATGCGTTTTTTATAGGAAATACAGTATTAATTAGTATAATCTGTCAAACTTGAGTTAAAGGGTAAATAATGAATTCAGCTAAGCACGCTGTGAATCAATCCAGTATCAACCAAAAGGACGTAAAAAGTTTTCAAGTAAATGTTCCCCCTCTCCCACTCCAACGAGAATTCATACACTGTATTGAAGCCATCGTAACACTAAAAGCAACTCACAAAGCATCGCTGGCAGAACTGGATGAGCTTTTTGCTTCTCTTCAGTATCGGGCTTTCAGGGGGGAATTGTAACATGAAAGCCACTGAAGCAAAACTTCTTGATTTTCTCAGAAAATCCCCCCAGTTTGTGATTCCCATATACCAGCGCACATACTCATGGACTGAAAAAGAGTGTCAGCAGTTATGGGATGATATTCTTCGCACAGGAAGTAATGATGATATCTCAGCTCACTTTGTTGGCTCTATCGTCTACATAGAAAAAGGGATCTATCAGGTATCCAGCCAGTCTCCCCTTCTCGTAATCGACGGCCAGCAGCGGCTGACCACAGTAACCCTGCTGATAGCTGCCCTTGCCAGAGCTCTGGAAAAACTGGATGAAGAAAAACGTGAGCCTCTGGAAGGATTTTCACCTCGAAAACTGCGCAATTATTATCTTCTCAACCCTGAGGAAGAAGGAGAAAAATATTACAAACTTATACTTTCACAAACTGATAAGGATTCGCTTACCTCTATTGTTGACAACAGAGAGCGGCCAAAAGAGTTTTCTCTGAGGATAACGGAAAATTTCAAACTTTTTGAGTCATGGATTGCCGGATGTAAAGAAAATCTAACTCCTCTGTGTAAAGGGCTTGCCAAACTTATAGTGGTTGACATCGCACTTAACCGCTATCAGGACAACCCGCAGCTTATTTTCGAAAGCATGAACTCAACTGGTAAAGAACTCAGCCAGGCTGACCTGATCCGCAATCACATCCTTATGGGGTTGGAACCGCAGTTGCAGACAAGGCTTTATGAACAGTACTGGCGGCCGATGGAAGTGGATTTCGGACAGGAAGCCTACAGTGAGCAGTTCGATGGATTCATGCGCCACTACCTGACTGTTAAAACCGGAGAGATTCCCAGAATAGGGGAAGTCTATGAGGCGTTTAAGGTTCATGCAAATTCCACAAAGACGGCACAGGCAGGAGTAGAAGCGCTTGTAGCCGACATCCGGACCTTTTCCCTCTACTTCTGTGCAATGGCACTCGGAAAAGAGACAGATCCGGATTTGAAACTTGCTTTCCAAGATTTACGCGAACTTAGAGTAGATGTAGCTTATCCATTCTTGCTAGAACTTTATCACGACTACGCAACCGGAATGCTGTCAAGAGAAGATTTTATTGCAGCAGTTCGGCTGACCGAATCCTATGTGTTCCGGCGTGCTATCTGCTCTATTCCCACAAACTCAATGAACAAGACTTTTGCAACCTTTTCCAGAGCTCTAAAAAAGGGTCGTTATCTCGAAAGTATCCAGGTACACTTTTTCCAGTTGCCATCATATCGCCGCTTTCCAAACGATGAGGAGTTCAGGCGTGAATTGAAAATCCGGGACCTCTACAACTTCCGAAGCCGCAGCTATTGGATCAGACGTTTGGAAAACTACGAACGTAAAGAACGTGTGCAGGTAGACGAGTACACTATCGAGCATATAATGCCACAGAATGAGAATCTCTCCACAACCTGGAAAACAGAACTTGGCATAGAGTGGAAACCAATTCATGAAACGTGGCTGCATACTCTTGGCAACCTCACACTCACTGGCTACAACTCAGAATATAGTGACAGGTCTTTCGC
Source organism: Methanosarcina sp. UBA402 (assembly GCA_002509325.1). Lineage (GTDB taxonomy): Archaea > Halobacteriota > Methanosarcinia > Methanosarcinales > Methanosarcinaceae > Methanosarcina. The sequence goes on from DADO01000026.1 coordinate 2,303, forward strand.
AGAGAAACGTGACATGCCTGGCGGTTTTAAGGAAAGCCCGCTCAAACTCAATAAAGGACTTGGTCAGCTCGACCAATGGAATGAAGAGACTATTAAAGAAAGGGCGAGCAGGCTGGCAGAAAAAGCTCTTAAAGTATGGGCAATGCCAAAACTGACTACCGACGCCCTTGAGGAGTACAGGCCAAAGGCTACAGCATCTGGTTACACAATTGAAGACCATCCATACCTGTTAACGGGAACAGTGCATGAGCTTTTCGAAGCCTTCCGTAAGGAAGTATTGGCTCTTGATCCCTGTGTAACCGAGGAATTTCTCAAGCTTTATGTTGCCTATAAAGCTGAGACTAACTTTGTGGATGTGGTACCACAAGCTAAACAGCTGATCCTGTCGCTCAATCTGCCTTTTTCTGACATAAACGACCCAAAAGGGCTCTGCAAGGATGTCTCCGATGTCGGTTGCTGGGGCAATGGCGACGTAAAAGTCGGCCTCGGATCACTGAATGAACTGCCCTATGTAATAGGTCTGGTGCGGCAATCTTTCGAACACCAGATGGGTAACGGAGGATATTAATGACCAATTTTGCCTTTCTCGAAGCCGAATGGCCTTCTCTGTATGAGGCAGCCGAAAAAGCCTCAGATGCGGTTTATCCTGACCCTCGCACTGCCTGTTTTTACGCTCGCAGGGCTCTGGAACTGGCTGTACAGTGGATGTATAAGCACGATTATTCCCTGCTCCTGCCGTATCAGGAAAATTTGAGTGCTCTGGTCCATGAGCCTACATTCAAAGAACTTGCGGGAGAGGCAATTTTCAACAAGGCACGGGTTATTATCCGGCTTGGGAATCAGGCTGTGCACAGCAACCGTGTTATCGGAGAATATGATTCAGTGACAGCCGTGCGCGAGCTTTTCCATATAAGCTACTGGCTGGCCCGCACTTATGCAAGGCAAGGGAAACCTGAGCCAGGGCTGAGCTTTAATCCGGATTTGCTGCCAAAAACAACTATCCCGAAGCAGACGATAGAGCAGCTTCAGGAACTGGAAGCCAGCCTCCGGGAAAAGGACGAAAAACTTTCGGAACTTCTGGCCGACAAATCCGCACTCAACGAAGAACTCAAACGCCTTCGAGCCGAGGTGGGGGAGGCGAAGAAAGCGGCAGCCGACCAGCCAGACACCCACGATTATTCCGAAGCCCAGACCCGCGATTACTTCATCGACCTTCTGCTAAAAGAGGCTGGCTGGGCTCTGGATCAGCCCCGCGACCGGGAGTTTGAGGTCTCGGGCATGCCGAACGAAAGCGGGGTCGGTTTTGTAGACTACGTGCTCTGGGGCGACGACGGGAAACCTCTGGCCCTGGTGGAAGCAAAAAGAACAAAACGCGACCCTCGGGTTGGCCAGCAGCAGGCGAAACTCTACGCCGACTGCCTGGAAAAACAGTTCGGGCAGAGACCGTTGATCTTCTATTCAAACGGATACGAACACTGGATATGGGATGATACAAATTATCCACCAAGACAGGTCCAGGGCTTCTACAAAAAGGCAGAACTGGAACTGCTTATCCAGCGGCGCAGCACCCGTAAACCTCTCTGTGAAACTGAGATTAACTCAAACATTGTTGACCGCTATTATCAAACCCGTGCCATCCGCCGCATTGCAGAATCTTTTGAAAAAGATAACGACCGAAAAGCTCTGGTAGTGATGGCTACAGGTGCAGGCAAGACCAGAACCGTGATTGCGCTCTGCGACCTCTTAATGCGCTGCAACTGGGCAAAACGTATCCTCTTCCTGGCCGACCGTATAGCTCTGGTCAAACAGGCAGCAAATGCCTTCAAGCAGAATCTTCCCGATTCCTCACCTGTAAACCTTGTCACGGAAAAAGATACGGAAGGGAGAGTATTCGTTTCCACCTATCCGACAATGATGAAACAGATAGACGAGATGAACGATGGGCAGCGGCGCTTTGGGGTGGGACATTTTGACCTTGTGATCATCGACGAAGCACACCGCTCTGTCTTCAAGAAATACCGCGCCATTTTCGAGTACTTTGACTCCATGCTTGTAGGCCTTACCGCAACGCCCAAAGACGAAATTGAACGCAATACTTATCGCCTCTTTGACCTCGAAAACGGTGTGCCTACTGATGCTTATTCTCTGGATGAAGCAATAAAGGATGGATTTCTCGTTCCCCCTAAAACAGTATCAGTGCCATTAAAATTCCAGCGTGAAGGAATCAATTACGATGACCTCCCAGACGAGGAAAAAGACCAGTGGGATTCTCTGGAATGGGACGAAGAAGGGGAAGTTCCTGATCGTATAGAAGCCGAAGCTGTCAACAAATGGCTCTTCAACAAGGATACCGTCGATAAAGTACTTGAACACATGATGACTCGAGGATTGAAAGTCGCTGGCGGCGACCGTCTGGGCAAAACTATTATCTTCGCTAAAAATCAGGCTCATGCCGAGTTCATTGCCGATAGGTTTAATGCCAACTACCCAAATTTCAAGGGCGAATTCGCTCGCGTTATCACTTTCAAGACCGAATATGCCCAGGACCTGATAGACAAATTCTCGAGTAAAGTTCCCAAGGTCTCTTATGTGATCAACATTAAAACACGAAAACAGATTACTTGATGTTACAATATCATGAGTAATACTTGTAAATAAAAGGTGTAAGGGTGGCTTCAGCCGTTGTGGTGGTTGCTTCTTTTAGTCTATCAGCTTTGTACTTTCTTAGATAATCCTTTGAGATCTTCTGGTTACTCATACTGACATAATCGAGATTATTGTAGATAAACAATATAGATAAATTATAATTGTTAAATGTATTGTTAACTGGAAAGTAAAAATACTATGGTCTACTATTGAAGAAGAGTTTTCAGAGAGCCACGGCATAAACCCTGGGATCTTCCTGAAAAAGCCGGGCTTCTGAGAAAAATATATGTAATTTGTATATTTAATTGGAGTTTTGCAAAATAGGGCATAATATTATAAAATAGTAAGTATATTATTTAGAGATATTATTTCCTGTCTTGCCCAAAAAAATCTATCGTTAATGAAACAAAGACTGAGGGATTATATTATTCGAAAACATCCGCTTTCTGGACACTACTTTGAGAGACGGTGAACAAACACCCGGTATTGCCTTGACTAAGGACAAGAAGCTTCTGATCGCCCAGTCGCTTGATGAAATGCGAGTCTCGATAATTGAGGCTGGTTCTGCAATTACATCTGAAGGCGAAAGGGCATCTATCAAGGCCATTGCAAATGCAGGGTTTGATGCTGAAATTTGCAGCTACTGCAGGATTGTAAAGTCCGATGTTGACCGTGCTCTGGAGTGTGACGTTGACTCTATCCACCTTGTAGCACCTGTTTCTGACCTCCATATAAGGACAAAAATCAAAAAGGACCGGGATGCAGTGAGGCAGATTGCAGCCGAAGTAACAGAGTATGCCAAGGACCATGGATTAATCGTGGAACTTAGCGGGGAAGATGCCTCGCGCGCAGATCCTGAATTTTTAAAGGCTCTTTATGCCGACGGAATTTCTGCAGGCGCTGACAGGTTATGTTTCTGCGACACTGTAGGCCTTCTGGTACCTGAAAGGACGACGGAGATTTTCCGGGATTTGTCTTCTTCCCTGAGAGCCCCTATCAGTGTTCACTGCCACAATGATTTCGGTTTTGCAACTGCAAACACAGTTGCTGCCCTTGCGGCAGGGGCAAAAGAAGCCCATGTAACTATAAATGGGTTAGGGGAAAGAGCCGGAAACGCCCCTCTGGAAGAAGTGGTCATGAGCCTGGAATGGCTCTATAAATATGATACAGGCATCAAACATGAAATGATTTACCGGACTTCAAGGCTTGTAAGCCGGCTTACAGGGATTGCATTATCGCCCAATAAGGCTCTGGTGGGTGGAAATGCGTTCACTCACGAAGCAGGAATTCACGTTCACGGTCTTCTGGCTGATAAGGCAACCTACGAGCCGATAAGTCCCGAATATATCGGAAGGCAGCGCCAGATTGTACTTGGAAAACATGCAGGACGAAGTTCAATCACCCTTGCCTTAAAGGAAATGGGGCTTGCGGCTGACGATATCCAGACCGAGGAAATTTTCAACAGAGTCAAGCAAATGGGCGACCAGGGAAAATATGTAACTGATGCTGACCTGCATACCATCGCGGAGAACGTACTTGATATCCACAAGGAACCCCTGGTGAAATTGGAAGAGTTTACCATTGTATCCGGAAATCGGGTGACTCCAACAGCATCGATAAAACTCAATGTAAAAGACAAAGATATAGTACAGGCGGGAATCGGGAACGGGCCTGTAGATGCCGTAATTAATGCCATCCGGAGGGCAGTAAGTTCCTGTGCCGAAGATATCATCCTTGAAGAATATCATGTAGATGCAATCACTGGTGGAACCGATGCCCTTGTTGAAGTAAGGGTAAAACTTTCCAAGGACGGAAAGGTAGTTACCGCAAGTGGAGCCAGGACAGACATTATTATGGCATCCGTAGAAGCCGTAATAAACGGTATGAACCGCCTTATACTGGTTGAGTGACTCCAGAAAGGACGAATTTTTAAATTTCTCAGGAGGGCTTTTTTGTCCTCTCTCTTTTTCCTGCTGTAGAAATTATGAAATAGCATACTACTGATATTTCTGGAGTCAGGAGAAAACCTCATCCATATATAACATGATTGATTATGACATACTTGCAAAATTCATAACGAAACACTGTCAGAGATAAGTATTTCTGATTAATGCTCCCTTACTGATAGCATACTCATCTCAAAGTGAGCATATTCAGTAAATTCACTATCCAGTAAATTCACATTTCAATTAGATAAATAGGAGTTAAATAATGACAACCGGGTCAACAGAAAAAGTTAATGGCGCAAGGGCTCTGATAAAGTGCCTGGAAGAAGAAGGGGTTGACACCATCTTCGGATATCCAGGAGGGCAGATCATTCCCTTCTATAACGAACTTTATGATTCAAATTTGCGCCATATACTTGTGCGCCACGAACAGGCGGCAGCTCATGCTGCGGACGGGTACGCCCGTGCTACTGGAAAAACCGGGGTCTGCGTTTCCACCTCAGGTCCCGGAGCAACCAACCTGGTAACAGGCATTGCTACCGCATATATGGACTCAGTACCTATTATAGCCTTAACAGGTCAGGTTCCGACGTTCATGATAGGTAACGACGCTTTCCAGGAAGCTGACATTACGGGAATTACTCAGCCCATTACCAAGCACAACTACCTAGTACAGGATGCAAACGAACTCCCCAGAATTGTAAAAGAAGCCTTCCATATTGCTTCTCACGGAAGGCCTGGCCCGGTATTAATTGACCTTCCAAAAGATGTACAGAATGCGGAGATCGACTTTTACTATCCTGAGAAAGTAGGCCTTAGAGGGTATAAACCAACTTACAAAGGCAATATCCATCAGATCAAACGAGCTGCAGAAGAAATCGCAAATTCCTGTATGCCTATAATTTACGTAGGGGGAGGAGTGATAAGTTCTAACGCTAGCGCCGAGCTTGTGGAACTGGCCGAGATGATCAACGCTCCAGTTACGACTACTCTTATGGGAATAGGTTCAATCCCAACAGAGCACCCCCTGTATGTCGGGATGCTTGGAATGCACGGGACTAAATACGCAAACTATGCTGTCCAGGAATCAGACCTTATTATTGCTGTGGGTGCCAGGTTTGATGACCGCGTGACTGGCAAACTCGAATCTTTTGCTCCCAGTGCTAAGGTCATCCATATTGATATCGACCCTGCAGAGATCTCCAAGAACGTAAAGGTCCATATCCCAATCGTCGGGGATGCAAAGCAGATACTCAAAACCCTGAATAAATATGTCCAGCGCTGTAATTCCACGGCTTGGCTTGAAAAAATAAACCGGTGGAAAAAAGAGTATCCCCTTAGCTATAAACAGCTTTCACCTGATATTGTAATGCCCCAGTTTGTTATCGAACAAATCTCCGAGGTTTGCAAGGACGCAATAATAGTTACTGAAGTCGGGCAGCACCAGATGTGGGCTGCTCAATATTTCAAGTACAAAGAGCCCCGCACTTTCCTGACTTCAGGTGGGCTTGGCACAATGGGGTACGGTTTCCCTGCAGCCATAGGGGCAAAAGTCGGCAGGCCGGATAAAACGGTTATCAATATTGCAGGCGACGGCTCCTTCCAGATGAATTCTCAGGAACTTGCAACCGCAGTCCAGAACGATATTCCGGTTGTTTCCGTGATCCTGAATAATGGTTATCTGGGCATGGTTAGGCAGTGGCAGGAACTGTTCTATGACAGGCGGTATTCTTACACCTTTATTAAGGGCAGTGTCGATTTCGTGAAGCTTGCCGAAGCCTATGGAGCCCTTGGACTGCGTGTTGAAAGGCCGTCCGAAGTAAGGCCTGCAATTGAAGAAGCTGTCAACTCGGGTAGGCCTGCTGTCGTTGAAGTGATTGTTGAGTGCGAGGCAAATGTTTATCCTATGGTGCCGGCAGGAGCTGCAATCAATGA
>DADO01000026.1:9064-9678 GCA_002509325.1 Methanosarcina sp. UBA402
ACTGTAACAGCTGATAGAGTTCTTGACCTGGAGGAGAGCTGATGAAACATACACTTGCAGTCCTTGTTGAAAATAAGTCAGGAGTCCTGTTCAGGGTGGCTTCGCTTTTTTCAAGGCGTGGATATAATATCGACAGTTTAGCTGTGGGCGTCACTGAGGATCCTAAGATCTCCAGGATGACTATTGTAGTTCATGGAGACGACTGTGTACTCGAACAGGTTACAAAACAGCTTAACAAGCTCGTGGATGTAATCAAAGTCTCGGATATAGGAGCCGATGGAGCTGTAGAAAGAGAACTTGCCCTTATTAAAGTCGCAGCTGATGTAAGTACAAGATCCGAGATTATCCAGATTGCGAATATCTTCAGGGCAAGGATAGTGGACGTGGCTCCAAAATCCATGACTGTTGAGGTAACCGGAGACGAAACCAAAATCGAGGCAATCGAAAAACTCCTGAGGCAGTTNNTAACAAGCTCGTGGATGTAATCAAGGTCTCGGACATAGGAGCCGATGGGGCTGTAGAAAGGGAACTTGCCCTCATTAAAGTTGCAGCCGACGTAAGTACAAGATCCGAAATCATCCAGATTGCGGATATCTTCAGGGCAAGGATAGTGG
>DADO01000026.1:9730-15458 GCA_002509325.1 Methanosarcina sp. UBA402
AATCGAAAAACTCCTGAGGCAGTTCGGGATTAAGGAAATGGTCAGGACGGGCAAGATTGCTCTGGTACGTGGTCCAAATAAGGTTTAAATATTAAGGGCAGGTAAAGGAAGATAGCTGCTTAATTATTTTTCACAGATTGGGGCAACTGGAAGCGTTTTAAAACCCTCAAAGTTTCCTTAAAGGTAGGCCTGAGTTTTCAGGCATCTCCAGAAACTTCAAAAAGCTGCCCCTATCCTAAAAAAGCAACTTTCTGAGAATCTACTTAAACAACTTAGTTCTTAGGGAAGTGAATTGATTTCACAATAGGGTACTTCCCGAATAAAAGTCGAGAAGCTTTGCTCGAAAACTGAAGAACTTATCAGGAGAATCAAGTATGGCAACAATAATTTATGATAATGAAACTACTTTTGATGCACTTAAGGACAAAACTATCGCAATAATGGGCTATGGAAGTCAGGGTCACGCTCATGCCCTGAACCTTCACGAGTCAGGACTTAATGTTATTGTTGGACTCAGAAAAGGCAGTTCAAGCTGGGCAAAAGCTGAGGGGGATGGCCTGAAAGTCATGACAGTAGCAGAAGCTGCAAAAGCTGCAAATGTTATCATGGTCCTCCTTCCTGATGAAAAACAGGCATCGGTCTATTATTCTGAAATCGAGCCAAACCTGAAAGCCGGGGATGCGCTTGCTTTTGCGCACGGCTTCAATATCCACTATAACCAGATTGTCCCTCCAAAAGACGTTGATGTCTTCATGGTCGCTCCCAAGGGTCCTGGTCACATCGTAAGAAGAACCTATATCGAAGGTATTGGTGTGCCGGGCCTGATTGCAATCTACCAGGACGCAACCGGAAATGCCAGGGAAATTGCTCTTTCTTATGCCAAGGGAATAGGTGCAACAAGGGCAGGCGTTTATGAAACCACCTTCCGTGAGGAAACCGAAACCGACCTTTTCGGAGAACAGGTTGACCTTTGCGGTGGACTCTCCTCTCTTATCAAGACCGCTTTTGAGGTGCTTGTTGAGGCAGGATATCAGCCTGAAATGGCCTACTTCGAAACCTGCCACGAGGTCAAGCTTATTGTGGACCTTATCTATGAAGGCGGGCTTGAGAGAATGTGGCATTCAGTTTCCAATACTGCAGAATACGGAGGCATGACAGTCGGGCCCAAGATTATAAATGAGTATTCCCGCGAAGCCATGTATGAAGCCCTGGAAAGAATTCAGAATGGTGAATTTGCTAAGGAATTTGTACTCGAAGGCATGGTCAACCATCCTGTGCTCAAAGCTATGGAACGCCAGGAAAAGGAACACCAGCTTGAGATTGTCGGAAAGCAGATCCGTGCAAACATTCCGTGGCTCAACAAGAAGATTGATGACGACTGATCACAGTGGATCTATCCTGTGATTAATTCTGTAATTGACAGCCTGCAGAGTGAAAGTTCATTAAGCTAGAAATAGAAAAATCAATCCGGAGGAGAATTAATGCCAGTAACAGGGGAAACCAAAGTCATTGACACTATCCTTAACAGACGGAGCGTCCGGGAGTTTACGGACAAACCTGTCAGCAAGGAAGATATTAATACAATCCTTAGTGCAGGGCATTGGGCTCCATCCGGATTGAATAACCAGCCCTGGCGCTTTATAGTTATTCGGAACCGGGAGACTATCCATAAGCTCTCGGAATGTACGCATTATTCCGGTATAGTTGCAGGGGCTCCTCTGCTTATTGCCGCTTTTCTTGATACTGAACATACGTATAATAGGACAAAAGATGTCCAGGCAATAGGGGCTGCAATCCAGAATATGCTTCTTTCCTCCTGTGAACTGGGCCTTGGCGGAGTCTGGCTAGGAGAAATCCTGAACCAGAGTGAGAAAGTCTACTCAATTCTTGACTGTTCTTCAAAGCTTGAGCTGATGGCAGTTCTTGCAATCGGAGAACCAGTTCCAAAGGAGAGAACCTCGACCCGCAAGCCTCTTTCTGAAATCGTATTTGATGAAAAATACGGACAAAAATGGGAAGAATAAACCTAAATTGGAAGAATAAACCTTATCCTGGAATTTTCAGGCTAACTTTCCTTTTGGTTTGTTTTCCCTTTTTGCGATTCTTTCTTTTCAAGAATATTTATAATCTATTCAAGGATTAAATTTATAAGTCATTTAGCACTATAACCAGCCAGTTAACTGATCGTAGCTTGATCTGCCAGTTAACTGACTTAAAGTTTTTATAAATTTGGTCAAACTTAAATTTTCACAACAAAGGTCTGTGGTGTAGAGGATATCACTGGAGCCTCCGGAGCTCCGAACCTGGGTTCGATTCCCAGCAGACCTGTTACTGATTTTTCTTCACCAAACCCCTCTAGTTCCTATTGCTTTAATCTTATTTTAATTTCCACTTAGTAATTTCGATCCCATTTCGGGTTAACATTCTGGATTTTTTAAGAAACATTCTCATCTACGGGAAAAATATAATAAGAGTGATAATGTTAAGATATCAAAAAAGAAATTAAAAAGAGATAAATATCTAGAAGGGTTACAATATGGCTAATAGATTTAATCGTCGCTTTCTGCGTGTGGGGAGAAAAAGAATTTCTTTAATTCAGTTAATTCTCATAGCGATAATACTCTATTTTTTGCTGCGGATTCTTCTGCCGTTTTTATGGACTATCTTTTTGATCATTGTTTTAGTTGTACTTTTGAAAGTGGTGCTGGAAAAACTTTAATTAACTTTTGATGCATTTCAGATATTTCTGAAATTTGTGATGTTGTAACTTTTTTTCCAGAAATAGAAGTAAATTAGTAACTATCCAGTGTATAAAGTAATATCCAGTTATTTTTTAGGTTTCTCAAAGAGAGCAGGATACTTCTCTTTTAATTATGTGGCCTTTTCGTAAGCTCCCATAGAACAATAGAGTCTGGCGAGATTGTTTAGGATTGTTGCAACATATGGATGTTCAGGTTCCAGAACATTTTCACAACGGACATAAGACAAAAGACTTTCAGTATTTCAAATATCCCGATTTTTATTAAGAACCTTCTGCCCCATTGGAGTTAATTCGAACCACCCCAACGTTTCTACATCTGTAGGTTTATTAATAATTTGATCCGTCTCTTTATACACAATATGACCCAAGTCAAAAACTGATTGAAATTGATTATCGGTGTACCCTCTTACGGCCCAGTCTTCAAATAATCCATCAAAACAATCATCTGGACAAGCTTCTGATAAAAGTAAAGAAAGTAAATCTGTTATTTGTGATTCTTCAGCAAAAATGCCATGTTTTATTAATCCTTCAACTCCACCAACCTCCGTAAAGCTAATAGATGAAGCTCCTATGAGACCCAGTAATTCACTAGCTAACACCATAATCCTGATACAACTTATGTTATCAATTTTACTATCCTCATGAGCTGTATAATTTCTGTAATAACGAAGTGCACCTGTAAATAATTCTAGTGCATCTTCTTGGAGGTAATCTGCTAAAGGAATTATTAAATGTATATTTTTTCCAGATCCGAAAACTGCCTTGATTAAATTTCTACCATACAGTTTTTTACAAGTACCGGATTTCTCTTTAAGTGCAAGTTCTACCTGTTTCATAGATTCAAATGCAGCATGGGAAAAATGACCATCTTTGTAAGGAGACCTGCATTTATCGATAATCCTTTGATGAAGTATAGTGTCTAATTCAAATTCTACCGTCATTACTCCACCTACCATTGAATATATTTTTTAATATCAATGATTTCATAAAGGCATCAAAATCAGTTATGCATTTTGGTAATAACTTAATCTATTTATAAAAAACTTATACATTATCAAGTTAATAGATCTATTATGTATCGAAGAAAGGTTATAGTAAATAAGAATGAAAAAAGAACTAATGACGTATTAGACACCGTTGTAAAAAATACAATGCACTTTTTATCCAAAATTGAGGGTTGCAGATGTACTGCAAATTAATAAGAGCGGTCTTCCTGCTGATGAATTCACATATGCGTTAAAAGCTCACTTTGATTTTGTAATTTGTAACAAAGATTATACTCCGGAGTTTGCCGTCGAATTTGATGAAGAGTATCATAAGTTTGATGAAGACACAATTCGTAGAGATAAATTAAAGAGTAATATTTGCTATAAACTCAAATTTCCTCTTTTGAGAATAATATCAGACTACCTTGAAAAAATAGGAAAGTTCCCCGCCATATTAAGTTGGATTACTGAACTTTACTTTTTGCAACAACGTTTCTATGTTGCACAAGAAAAAGGACAAATTCCTATGGATGAACCCTGGTTGTGGTTTAGTCTTGTTGGATATGATCCATTTATTCAACATAGAGCATTTGTTGAACAAGCTTTTAATAAAGGCTTGTGCTGTGACCCTCTGACTGAAAATATCTCAGGAAGCTGCAATGATGGAAAATCTCACGCTACCTTAGCTATTTTAAAAATTAAAGATGATGAATATATAACAAGTCTTGTGGAGTGTTCTGCAATTAACTTCTATGTAATACCTCCAAGAGCTATTTCAACAGAAATTGCAGAGTATAATATAGCTAAGAAATTGCAAAAGTATATTGAAGGTAATAATAGCAGTATTTCTACTTATCCTGCTATATTAAAAATGAGAAAATATTTTGTTGAAAAATATGATACTTTTCCTTATTCCATCAATTTAGATGGATAGTGTCTCAGTTGGCAAAATTTATTGTAAATATATAATTTAATAGTTTTAATCCTATTTTTGGAGAAATTAATATGAGTACTTTTCCATCCTTTCCAGAAGATCAAATTAAAGAATTGGCGAGATTGCTTGGAGAATGTGGAAATGGCAATGACATTTCCCTAGTTCTAGACGATCGGGGTTTGGTGGATGATTCAGGTGAATCCACGAAGTGGAAACGGCTTTATTTTGTATTCCTAAAATACCAAAATCAAAATAGATGTGCGAATCAAATCATTGACTTCGCTCAATCTTTTTTTTCTCCTGTTCGTTTCGTTGGGCGTAATGAAGAGTTCGAAGAGAAACGCCAAAAGCTTAATGCCATACTTTCTTTTTCAGGTTTAGAATATGGAAAGGATGGAAAGTTCCGGCAATGTGAGACTGCAAGAACCCTCGATGAGGCTGAAAGAAGAGTACAAACTATCCAAGCAAAGTTTCAAGGACGGCGCATACATCCAGAAGTCCTTAAATATTGTCGGCGTGAGCTTATGCAGGATAACTACTTCCATGCAGTGTTTGAGGCTTCTAAGGGTCTAGCTCAAAGAATACGTGATCTATCTGAGATACAGACAGATGGAGCTGCTCTTATCGATAAGGTATTTTCAATAGAGAAACCTATCCTAGCGATTAATTCACTGAGAACTGAGACCGAGAGGTCAGAACACAAGGGTTTTGCCTTACTTTTAAAAGGATGCTTTGCAGCTGTTCGTAATCCACTGGCTCATGAACCAAAAATTATCTGGAGAGGTGAAGATGACGCAGCTGATTATCTTTCTTTAATTTCACTCCTACACCGAAAGCTAGATGACTGTACAAAAATTACTGTTATCTCTGATCATTAATATTCAGAGACAATGTATCCAAATTTTAGTGAATCAATCAAAAGAGCTCCTATATTGTTTTTTTAATGCATAGGTTTTACAACAAAATTTATGCATTTATGAAAACAAAGACTCCAAAAATAAGTTCAATAATAATCTCCACAAAAAGGGCTCTGTAGAAAACCTATCT
>DADO01000026.1:15618-15934 GCA_002509325.1 Methanosarcina sp. UBA402
TCTGTAGAAAACCTATCTAAATCATTTACAAGAGGATAAAATTTAATAAGTAAAAACATATCCGGCTATTCAGTTCAAACTAGTTAAGATTTATTATTTTGAGGATTTCTACAGAGCCCAAATTACCTTATTGTAAAGGTTTTCAACGATTTTGTAAAATGTTCTGATTTTTTGCAACGGAACCATAAATTAACGGCTCTGTAGAAAACCTGTCTACATCAGATGAAAGAGGCTGAAAAAAGATAAGTATATTCAGATCTTGCTGCTCAGTTTAAATTTATGGAAATTCATTATTTCAGAGGATTTCTACAGAGCC
>DADO01000008.1 GCA_002509325.1 Methanosarcina sp. UBA402
TTATATAGGCTGAATAGTTACTTTATTCTTATTATATTCATTCAGGTTCTTAAAAATCTGAATAATTTAAAAATTAATAATTACTATGAAGTATATACTCATACACACCAGCATAAGGTAGAGTTGATATATAGACCATGTTCCCTAAAGAATTCAGATACAGTCCAAAGAACCTTAAGGATCTTCTGACTGAGATGAAGGACACTTCCGAACTCATGGTAGACCTTGCATATTCTGCAATGATCTATGATGATGAGGATATTGCAGAAGAGGTGCTCAATCTTGAAGATAAGATGGATACCCTCGATTACCACATGAAGATGGCAGCGATGTTAAGCACACGCAGGGTTGATGAGGCTGAGGGACTCCTTGGAGTTTTACAGGTTGCCGCGTGTTCAGAAAACATCGCAAACGCCGCAGGGGATATTGCCAAAATAGTTCTCCTGAATATGGGCATTCCGATGGAACTGAAAGTAGCCCTCAGGGAAGCGGAAGAGACCGTAGTCAGGGCAACAGTCGCCACAGAATCTCCAATGGCAGGAAGTACGCTTGGTGACCTCGAACTTGATCTCGAGACCGGCATGTGGATTATTGCTATCCGGAGAAATGAAGATTGGATTTATGACCCTGACAAGGAAACCCGCATCCGGCAGGGGGATGTTTTGATTGCCAGAGGGCATGATGAAGGAGTTACTCTGTTCTTCGAGATGGCCACTACAAGGAAATTCATTCCAAGGGAAATCGAGCATAATAGGCTTTTAAAAGACCTTGAACATGCCGTGGATATTATCGTGGATATGAAGAATATGTCCGAACTGTCCGTAGGGCTTGCATACTCTGCTATTCTTTTTGACAACGAAGATATCGCATACGAGGTCAGCGCTCTTGAATCCGAAATGGATTCAATGAAGTACGAACTTCAACACTGGGTGCTTGAAACCGCAAAGCACGTCGAGGATGTAAACCTGCTCAGGGGAATTCTGCACCTTGCAAGCGCCTCTGAAGCTATTTCCGACGCCGCCTATGGAATTGCGGATACTGTGCTCAGGGATATAGAACTCCACCCAATTATCACCCTTGCAGTCAGGAATTCCGAAGAGGTTATAACGCGGCTTCAGGTCGAGAAGTGCTCTCCTATAGTTGGAAAGACTTTCTCTGAACTGAAGCTTGAGACTGAAACCGGGCTGCATGTAATGGCAATCAAAAGGGCTGATCGCTGGGTCTATGCTCCAAAAGGCAATACGGTTGTTCAGGCAGGAGATATGCTTATTGCACGCGGTTCAAGGATCGGGGAAGGAGCACTTATAGAAATGTGTGAGTGTAAGCTGAACCCGTAGTTTCCCTGTATCTGATAATTTCCCAAACAAACCCTTCACGCGGGTTGATACGGATTTATTTATGGAAAGTGTAACTTGGAAATAACTTCCAAGTTAGCTTATACTTTTCTTCCGAGTTAGCCTATCTTTTTTGAAAACTCGCAGTATTCCTGATTTTTTATATATCAGGTGCATATTACTATATGGGAGTTTTGTATATGGCAGTTGTTGGGCTTTCAAGAAGCAAAGATACTCTGGAATCCGTAAAAGTGGCAGTTGAGCTTGCAGGAGGACTTGGGATCAAAGAAGGATCCACAGTGTTGATCCGGCCGAATGCAAATACTGCAGACCTGCCTCCTGGCTCGACAAATCCTGAGGTTCTGAAGGGAGCTATACGGGAGGCAAGAAAATGCAACCCCAAAAAAATTATTGTTGCCGAAAAATCAATGACCACGCTGGATACCGAACTTGTGCTCAGGAAACTTGGGCTCTGGCAGGTTGCTGAGGCTGAAGGAGTGGATGAAATCCTCACCTTTGACCGTATGAGACGCTTTCATATGAAGCCTGATGGCGCTTCCTCCTGGCCTGAAGGGTTTTATGTTCCCAAACTTCTGGCTTCGGTAGATTACATGATTGCGCTTCCTGTGATCAAGACTCACTGGACTGCAACGTTTACCATGGGTTTGAAATCCCAGATTAGCATAACCTCAGACTGGGATAGGAGGCAGCTTCCTCATGGCCAGCACAAAGACGTGCTTTTCGGGAACATGATTGCTGAGTCAAACCTTGTTTACAGGCCCGATTTTTATATTTCAGATGCTACGAAATGTTTTGTGGCAGGCGGCCCTGATGTGGGAACCCTTAAAGAGCCTGGTATTGTACTGGCAAGCCGGGATGTTATTGCAAACGATGCTGTGGGTCTTGCCCTGCTGAAAACCCTTGGCACGGTTTCGAAAATCCAGGAAAACTCAGTCTGGGCCCAGCCCCAGATCAAAAGGGCTGTAGAACTTGGATTAGGGGTACACGGCAGGGAAGAAATATCCGTAAAAAGTTCAGGGATCGAGGAAGTCAAAGAAATTCTCGCCAATCTTGCTTGACAAAACCCGTAAAAATAAAGATTTTCTCATATAAGGTTAACAGGTCTGGCGATTCACAAATGTCTATGGGAATTTCGATTAACCGTCTACGTGAATTTCGATTAACCGTTTACGTGAATTTCGATTAATTTTGTCTCATTCGGTTTTTGAATTTATTCCGTTTTTAATCTTTCCCATTTTTTCGATTTTTAAATCTTTCTATTTTCCGTTTTAATCTTCATATTTTAAAATTTTTTAGTATAATCTTTCCAATTTTTAATCTTTATATTTTTTAAATCTTTCCGACTTTACCTCGGTTTTTTCAAGACTGTAAAAATATGCTCACGTATCACCATAATTTATTTATTGTCGACTTTCCCATAGAACATGGGGGAATTTCCAATGAAATGTGAAAGCTGTGGAGTAGAGAGTGAAGGAAGGTACTGCAGGTCTTGTGGCGATATACTGGATGAAGTTGTAAGACGGGTAGGAGAAGCACGCTGGGCTGCAATCGATGATTGTTCATTTATCTATCCGCTTGTCCAGCGCGTGGCTAAAGGCGAACTTACGGTTCATGATATTATCCAATCTCTTGATGTGGAAGACTGACCTGATTTCGTATCAGGATTTAAGTCTGTGGATTCCTGAGATGGCTGAAGAGCTTTTTCTTCTGAGATTTCCTTCTGGTTCATCAGGTTAGCTTAGAAGCCTGCTTAGCTTTGCTTGCCTCCAGTTGAAATTTAAATATATCTGGAAAGGGCTCTATAGAAAACCTATCTAAATCAATTGTAATAGGCTGAAAATTAATCAGTAAAAATAGATCATTCAATTCAGTTTAAATTAATGGATACTTTTTCATCTCCGAGGATTTCTACAGAGCTCTGGGAAGTAAACCTTAAGTCAAACTTCGAAGTGCACTTGTAAGGCTCAGTCTTTTGAGATCAAACATCAGCGTATGCCATGTATGTGGGCCTTAAGGTTATATTTCTTTAATTTAATATTGCATTATTGAGCAGTAATTGCAATATTAGAGCAGTTTTTTAGAGCAGTTTTTTAGAGCAGTTTTTTTGCTGTCAGGAGCTGGTGCCATATATGAACAGAAAGAACATCATAGTTGTTCTGGTATTCTTGTTTGCAGGAACGCTTTTGATTTCGGGATGTGTTCAAAATGAGAAAGCAGAGTCACCTGTAAACAAAGAGTCTCCCGAAGCCAGCAAAGGGGGTGAAAACATGGGTATTCAAAATATAAAGGTTTTTAGCAGCGCATTTGCATCAAATGGTAGTATTCCAGAAAAGTACACCTGTGACGGACAGAATATAAATCCGCCTCTGGAATTTGAAGGCATTCCTGAAGAGGCTGAAAGTTTAGTGCTCATAGTAGACGACCCTGACTCTCCTATGAAGACGTTTACGCACTGGATTGTCTGGAACATAGAGCCTGTAGCGAAAATAGAAGAAGACAGCATACCTGGGGTTGAGGGAAAAAACGATTTCAAAAAAATAGGATATGGCGGGCCGTGTCCCCCCTCAGGCACACACAGGTATTTTTTCCGGGTCTATGCCCTGGACAGGCAGCTCGAACTTAAAGCAGGGGCAGGGAGAAAAGAGGTTGAAAATAAAATGATAGGGCACATTATTGCTGAAGGGGATTTGATGGGAAAATATAGAAGAAAATGATTTTGCAGAAAATGATTTTTAAGGGGGAAGAGATTGGAAGAATACCAAACTGCTGAAACGAACCCGGATTTCTTTGAAAACCCAGGGGATGACCTTGAAAAAGCAACCTTTGCAGCTGGTTGTTTCTGGGGCATTGAAGAGGCTTTCCGGCAGGTTAAAGGCGTGGTTGCAACTGCGGTTGGCTTCAGCGGCGGGCATTTTGAACGCCCTACCTACGAACAGGCCTGTACCCTTGATACCGGGCATGCCGAGGCTGTAAGGGTCATTTTCGACCCGAAAGTGGTGTCTTATGAAACCTTACTTGATGTCTTCTGGGAAATCCATGACCCAACTACAAAGGATAGGCAGGGCCCAGATATCGGAAAGCAATACCGCTCAGTTATCTTTTACCATGACGAAAAGCAAAAAGCTGCTGCTTTTGCCTCAAAAGAAAAGCTTGAAAAATCAGGGGCTTTCAAAAACCCGATAGTGACCGAGATCGTGCCGGTTTCCGAGTTCTATATGGCTGAGGAGTATCACCAGCAGTATCTTGAAAAGAAGGGCTTTCTGCAAAATGTACTCCGGGGCTTGAAGAAATAATTATCAAAGTAAATATAGACTATTACATTAAACCATTACATTAGGCCATTACATTAAACCATTACATTAGACCATTACATTATAGTATATTTCTTCTCCTTTTTTCTGTCACAGTCAAGGAGAAACTTTGCTTTTTAACCTGACTTTGACAGTAA
>DADO01000021.1:0-10858 GCA_002509325.1 Methanosarcina sp. UBA402
TAACTATAGTTGCTTACCAATATCTTGATTTTAATGTGGTCTTAACGACTCATTTAATGAACCTAGAAATTTTTTTAATTTTAATTAGCTTAAAAAATCTTTTAATGGGCCAATCCGAAAACTCACGAAAACTCAAAATTCCCTTTTTCTATTGAATTTTTAGTAATCAGTCGAATTTCAAAGCATGAAAACTGTTCTGAAAACTTATTCTTCAGGATATTCTTTCAGACTGAATAAACACAGAAAAACAGAATAAGAATTACGTCCCGACTGAGACTTGAACTCAGGTCTAAGGCTCCGCAGGCCTCAAGGATATCCACTACCCTATCGGGACGCAGGCGAGCACCATTGATAAGCACATTCAAGGATATAAACTTTATTCTTCAAGAATAAACTTGGTTCCGAGTTTGAATCTCTGATTTTCCAGAAAGTTGAGAAAAAATCCTGCTCCCATGACATCACTATCAATAAGGATTAAATGCAACGAGTTCGTTTTTATAAACCATGTCAATGACTATAGGACTTGCAGGAAAACCCAATGCGGGAAAATCCACTTTTTTCAAAGCTGCTACCCTTGCAGACGTTGAAATTGCAAATTATCCTTTCACAACTATCAATGCTAATCACGGAGTTACCTATGTGCGGGTTGAATGCCCCTGCAAAGAGAAGGAAAAGAGATGCGGAAAGTGTGTGGACGGGATCAGGCTCGTCCCAATTGATATAATTGATGTTGCCGGGCTTGTCCCCGATGCATACAAAGGAAGGGGACTTGGAAACACCTTCCTGGATGAACTCAGGCAGGCTCAAGCCCTTATTCATGTAGTAGACGCCTCGGGGGGGACCGATGCCGAAGGCAACCCTGTAGATATCGGGGACCACAACCCCATTGAAGATGTAGCCTTCCTGAACAGAGAAATTACGATGTGGCTCTATGGCATTCTGGAAAGAAACTGGTTAAAACTTGCCAGGAAAATCCAGGCTGAAGGGCTCAAGCTCGAAGTCGTGATTGCAGAACAGCTCGCCGGAGCAGGAATAAGAGAATACCATGTTAACGAAGCTCTGATAGAAACAGGGCTTGCAAGGCTGGATCCCATTAAATGGAATGAAGAAGATATGATCCGGCTCTGCAACGCAATGAGGGAGATAAGCAAGCCTCTTCTTATCGCTGCAAACAAGGCCGATATTGCTCCAAGAGAGAACCTGGATAGGCTTAAAGATCTTGACAGAATAATAGTACCTACAAGTGCAGCAGCCGAACTGGCACTTAAGTCTGCAGCAAAAAGCGGGCTTATCAGGTACAGCCCTGGAGATAGGGAGTTCGAAGTGCTTGGTGGGGATTTTACAAAAGCTCAGAAAAAGGGGCTCGAAGCTATTCAGAAAGTAATTAAGAGGCTTGGCAGTACAGGTGTCCAGGAATGCATAAACAGGACAGTCTTCGAGCTTCTGGACCTTATTGTCGTGTATCCCGTAGAAGACGAAGGAAAATGGTCCGACAAAAACGGGAATATGCTTCCTGATGCCTACCTTATGAAAAGAGGTTCTACCTGCCATGATCTTGCTTACCAGATCCACACTGAAATCGGAAACCGGTTTTTATATGCGGTAGATGCAAGGACAAGGCTGAGACTTGGGGAAAAGCATGAAATGAAAAATGGAGATGTAATTAAGATCGTATCCACTGCAAAGTAAATAGTCCCGAAAGCTCCAGCCCCGAAAAACTGTTATTTGAGAAAACCTGAGGCTGATATAAACAACGGAAAAGATGAAATAGGGAATTGTTTTAGCTTGTCAGGGAGGATATTTTCAAGATGGATTTATTTTCTTTTGCCTATCCGTTCTATGAGAGATTCCTGGCCTGGCAAATATCCAGGGAACCTTCAAATATTCCGAAACATGTGGCAATCATACTCAAAGAAACTGATCTCTTTGATCCTAAAGGACTGGATAGGCTTCTATTCGCACTTGGTATTTTTAGAAAATTCAGGGTCGAACTTGTGAGCATCTACGTAGACATCCTGAAAACTGACCCGTCTTTGAAAGCCGAAATCGCATCAACCCTCAGAACCAGACTGGAAGAGAACTTTTCTGACCTTCCTGCCGGTACAGGTTATAGGATTTATGGGGTCGATGGAGAAGAAAATAGTACTGTCCCTGGAAAGGACTTTTTTATTAATGTGTCACTGGGATTTGGAGGAAGAAAAGAAATTACCAGGGCTGTATTGACCATCCTTGGTGAAGTTAAGGCAGGAACTATCAGGCCTGAGGAAGTGGATGAAAAAATGCTCGAATCTCATCTCCTTGTCAATCACGAACCTGAAATCATGATCCGTTCGGGAGGGCAGAATCTCTCAGACTTCCTTGTCTGGCAGTCAGTCTATTCGGAACTGTATTTCACAGATGTCAACTGGAAAGACGTGCGAAGGGTTGACCTTCTGAGAGTGATGAGGGATTTCCAGAAAAGACAGAGAAGATACGGAAGGTGATTTGAACTGGAATTTGGAGTAAAACACAAAAATTTCCGTTATGCAGTAATTGTGTGCCCGAAATGCCGACTGCATACCCAGATCATAGAAACCGGAAATAAAACCCTGATATGCCAGCACTGTGGTGCTCGCCTGCAAACCCGAAAACTGAGGGTATTCCACTTCTCCGAAGAACTCGAAGACGCAGTGGTTTTTCGGACTCGCCTGCAAGCTGAAATCTCCGGAAAAGGCAACGAAACTTTTTCGCTAACTTCCGCCTCCGAACAGCCTGAATACCTAAATCCCGAAACCGAACCTCAGGTAAAAGTATTCAATCTTCCAGAAAAAGACCCTTCCAGCATCCACCCCCCGAAAAAAAACCTAAAATCAATTCTCCTCGAAATTCTAAAAACCACAGGCGGAAAAATAGAAAAAGAAGAACTCCGGCAGAAAGCCCTCGAAAAAGGAATAACTCAAGAAAAATTCGAAACCCTCCTCAAAAACCTCCTGAAAACAGGAGAAATCTACTCCCCCCAACCCGGAATTATAAAAATCGTCTAAAATATCACATAATTTCGGCACAAAATTTACAAACGAAATTCGAGTAAATCTGCCCTCTTCAGTAAGTTGAAATATAACTTCTCTTTCCCATAATCCAGCCTTCTTGAGCGCAACCGTTGTGCCGCAACCGTTGCGCCGGTTGACCACGCCGGATAGGGATTGGGGGCAAGATCTTTAAACTCAAACATTGACCTGCAACCGTTGCGCCGGTTGACCACGCCGGATAGGGATTGGGGACAAGATCTTTAAACTCAAACATTGACCTGCAACCGTTGCGCCGGTTGACCACGCCGTTACCAGTGATTTTCGGATTTGATCAAACCTCTCTCAAAAATTTATGGTTGATCACGCCTGCTTCTTGATCCAAAAAGAAATTCGGATAAATTAGTCCGCTTGAGCGAACGAAGTGAGCGAAACGGGCACCGTGCTCCCGAAGCGGAACTCGGGCGAGACAAAGATTATATTAACTACGAAAAGATTTACTATAATGAATATAAATAACAATTAAATCCGTCTTGGCAAGCCGAAAGAAAAGAGGCTTTGCTCAAAGACTATTAAAAGATTATGAAATATTGTCACGATTACAAGCAATTCATTTTTATTATAAAGTATAACGGTGTTAACATGATGGATCCGCAAATTGAGCGAAAACTCATAGAGATCATGAGGGTAATTCACGAAAGTGATAAACCTATAGGTGCCCGGGCAATAGCTGATGAACTTAATAACCGGGGCTATGATATAGGAGAGCGGGCTGTCCGCTACCATCTAAGGATCCTGGATGAAAGAGGGTTCACATGCAAACACGGGTATGCAGGGCGCACACTTACCGAGCTCGGAGGAATGGAGATGAGCGATGCCCTCATCGGGGATCGCTTTGGTTTTGTAATATCCCGTATCGAAGAAATGGCATTTAGAACCACATATAATCCCGAAACTAATGACGGAGTAGTTCCCGTAAATATTTCATACATTGATAAGGATGATTTAGAGACTGTTATTAATGTGATTTCGTATGCTGCACACGAAGGCTATATGATAAGCCCCAGGGTAAGGATAATTGAAGAGAATGAGGAACTAGTTTCCCTGCCTCCCGGAAAAATCGGAATAGCCACGGTATGCAGTGTTGCTTTTGATGGGCTCCTTCTAAAAGCAGGCATCCCTGTGGAACCTGCCTATGGAGGAATTCTCCAGATAGAAAATCGAAAACCTTCACGCTTTTTGGATTTGATTTCCTACAGCGGGACCTCAATTGATCCCATACAAATTTTCATGAGCAGAAAAACTACTTCTGTCCTTGACGCGCTTGAAAAAGGGGAAGGCAAGATTCTTGCCAATATCCGGCAGATAAATTCCTCGGCTTATGATAGGGCTGGAGAAGTTATCAAAATTGCAGAAAAAGTAGGTCTTGGAGGCTGTTTCCCTCCGGGAGAAATCGATCAAACCTTACTTGGGGCGCCTGTTGAAACCGGGAAATTCGGAATTGCAATCGTAGGAGGCATTAACGGCATCTGTGCCCTTGAAGAGACTGGAATTAAAATCAACACGAATCCTGTTTCTACAGTTATGGAATATCGGACCATGACAGAAATCTGAGGAACTCCGATGTTCAGGCTTACTGTTATCTATGACAACAAGGCCAGTCAGAATTTCACAGCAAGCTGGGGTTTTGCAGTTTTTATTGAAACTAATCATGAAACTCTTCTTTTCGATACCGGATGGGATGGGCTTCTCCTCCTGAGACACATGAAGAGGCTCAATATTGATCCCGCAGCTATTAGAAAACTGGTTATCTCTCACCAGCACTGGGACCATATAGGAGGCCTTCCCGAAGTTCTTCAGGCAAATCCCAGGCTTGAGGCCTATGTTCCTGCTTCTTTTTCCGAGAATCTGAAAAAAGAAATTGAGAAGAGGGCAACTGTTATTGAAATAAAAGAACCTGTAGAAATCTCTCAGGGCATCAGGAGTACAGGGGAATTGGGAGACAAGGTAAAGGAGCAGGCGCTGATTCTGGAAACAGGAAACGGATGTTACGTACTTACAGGCTGTGCTCACCCCGGACTTGCCGCTATTCTGGATACTGCCAGCCGCTACGGGAAAGTAAAGGGAATTCTCGGAGGGCTTCATGACAATGCAGAGTTTGAAAAGCTGAGAGGGATGGAACTTATAGCAGCAGGACATTGCACATCTCACAGAGGAAAAATAAAAGAGATTTTTCCAGCAGAGTATGTAGAAATCGAAGTCGGTCTGCAGCTGGATCTGAGATAAATTGATTTTTATTGGCAGATTGGTTTGTCCTAACTGGCTTGCTTGTCTAATTAAACTTATTTATTCTCTAGAATTGAAATTAAAAATGAGATTTTATCTTTTTCAGTGTAGGAAATTAAAGAGCTTATTTTTACAACTTTTTTGCATTTAGTCCTGAACCAAAATCCTACCCTTAAAAAATCTGGGTTCTTAAAATGATCTAGACTTAACACTCACTTTTAACAAATGAATAAAATGTACAGCGAACGTATAGTTAGAAATAGGATGTCCTCTAAAAAGAATAAAGGGTTTGGTGGGAAATAATGAAAATTGGGGAAAGATGCCGGAATGAAAAATGTCGGAATTGTCTGACTTTTGACGTTTTTCCTGCCGTATAAAATACACTTTGAATAGACGTGCTTTCAATAATTAATTTTTCGAGAACGGGAAGAAAGTAGAGGGGAACCATATCAAAAATGAAATAAAGGGAGAAAGTGTCGATGCTGAAAATAGAGGATCTGACAGTAGAGGTCAACGGAAAAAATTTACTTCATGACGTGAACCTTGAAGTCAAAAAAGGGTATACTAATGTGCTTTTTGGGCCAAACGGAGCCGGAAAGTCAGCTCTTATGAGAACAATTATGGGCTTCAGCGAATACAGGGTTGTAAAGGGCAGGATTCTGTTTAATGGAGAAGATATTACTGGCCTATCTGTGGATGAGCGAGCCCGTCTCGGATTGGGAATTATGATGCAGCGCCCCCCAGACATGTCCGGGATTAAACTAAGGGATCTAGTAAAAGTATTATCGAAAGGACAGAGAGACCCAGAAGCCCTTGCCGAGAATCTTGATATGAAACGCTTCCTGGACAGGGATGTGAATGTAGGTTTTTCAGGAGGAGAAATCAAACGTTCAGAACTTCTGCAGCTTGCAGTCCAGAGCCCTAGCCTTTACCTGCTTGATGAGCCAGAATCCGGAGTGGACCTCGTGAGCATAGAACAGGTAGGTATGACAATAAAGGGATTGCTTGAAGAAGGATTGGACTGCCCAGGTGAAAGCTGCAAGAAAGGAAAATCAGCCTTAATAATTACCCACACTGGTCAGATTCTGGATTATGTAAAGGCAGACAGGGGATTTATCCTTTGCAACGGGACGATTATGTGTTCAGGAAATCCCCTGAAAATGCTGGAAGAAATAAAGAGTAGAGGGTACGAGGAGTGTATAAAATGCAGACTGATCAAGTGAACCTTAAAAAACGGGCTGAAAGCGCAGCCGAGAAAAAAGCAGCCTTTGGAGAGGACTTTAAGCTGGACAGGTTTGAGGAAGGTTCCAGGGTTAGCAAACCTATTGAAGACCTCCAGACCCTTGATGAGGAAAGCAAAAAAACTCTGCTCCAGGTAGGTGTGGTACCTAGCGAAGAGGGTAGATCCGGCAGTCTGCTAGTGCTTGATAATGCAGTTTCACACTCTTCCCTGAGAGACAAAAACGTAGAACTCATGTCCACCCAGAAAGCCCTGAAAAAGTATGAATGGCTCAAAGAATACTCCTGGAAGCTTGTAGCTGTTGATACCGACAAATACACGGCAAAAACTTATCTTGAAAACGCGGATGGATACTTTATCCGGGCGCCTGCAGGCAAAAAATCGTCCCTGCCAGTTCAGACCTGTCTTCTGCTTGGTAGTAATAAGGTCTTCCAGACTGTGCATAACATTGTAGTAGTCGAAGAAGGCGCCAGCCTTGACATTATCACAGGCTGCACGGCTAAAAAAGGCGTGGAAGAAGGGCTGCACCTGGGGATTTCCGAAATGTACGTAAAAAAAGGCGCTACTCTGAATTTTACAATGATCCATAACTGGGCTGAGCAGATAGGAGTTCGCCCGAGAACAGTGGTTCATGTGGAAGAAGGAGGAACCTACGTAAGCAATTACATTTGCCTGAAACCTGTCCGTTCCGTCCAGATGTACCCAACTGTCAAGCTCGAAGGGGAAGGAGCAGTGACCAGATTAAATACTATAGCTATTGCTCATTCAGGCTCTGAACTGGATCTCGGAAGCAGAGCGATTTTCGATGCATCTGGTACGAAGGCTGAACTGATTTCAAGAACGATCACAATCGGCGGAAGAATAATTGCAAGAGGGGAGATGATAGGCAATGCAAAGGGAGCAAAAGGGCACCTTGAATGCAAAGGGCTTGTCCTTACCGATAAAGGAAGCCAGCTTGCAATCCCAATCCTTGAAGCAAACGTAGACGATATCGAACTTACTCACGAAGCAGCCGTGGGAAAAATTGCTAAAGACCAGGTGGAATACCTGATGGCCAGAGGGCTTACCGAAGATGAAGCAGTGGGCATGATTGTGCGTGGGTTCTTAGATGTTGGAATAAGAGGAATTCCGGAAGAACTGAGAAAGGAAATCGAAAATACAATTGCACAGACAGCCTTTGGAATGTAATAGACAGGCGGCAAAAGATAGAAAACACACAGAGACAGCAACAGATATAAAATATACAGAGATAGAAATATATAAAGAACATGATACAAAGACAGAAAAAGATGTGATAATTTCTTTGCGCTCTACTCTCATTTTTTTGCGCGAAATATTTCTGTTTTTTGTATGCCGACAAGGTTAGAGCACACTAATCAAAAATAAAGTACTTCTTATTTTTTGCTGGGAAATACGGTACTTGACATTGTATATACTACGGCAATAATATAACAGGACTGCAGTAATATGGAGGGATTGAGATTATAGATTTTGCCTGTAAAGAGTTTGAAATCGAAGATGTAATCAAGTGCGCTCTTAATCTTACAAAAGCAGACCTGAACGTTATGAAGCATATCTTAAATGAAGAAGAGCAGTGGGTTGACACCGATTACCTTTCGAAAGTCCTGAAGTTGGATATCTCCACAGTCCAGCGCTCCGTCAAAAAACTATATGAGAAAGAGATTCTGCAGAGGTCGCAGCAGAACCTGGACGGGGGAGGTTACGTCTTCAAGTATAAGGTCAACTCAAGGGCTAAAATAAAAAATATTATAATGGATGTAGTGAATTCCTGGGCCGACCGACTTGGACAGGAACTTGAAAAATGGGAAAACGGAGGTTGATTAAGTTTGCTTAAAATAACGCCTTACCTGGGGATTCTGGTTCTTATCGTTTCCATAGGAGGGCTCTGGTATCCGGCACTCGGGTATTTCATGGTGCTGATTTTTGCAGCAATTTTCCTGAGCAACCCTTTCAGAGGCAGATGGTTCTGCGGAAATCTCTGTCCCAGGGGAAGCTTTGTCGATTTCTGGGTCAGCAAAATCTCAAAGAAAAGAAAGATACCCGATGCATTCAGGAGCCTCTGGGTCCGCCTGCCGATCTTTTTCCTGCTGATGGGCTTTATGAGCTACAGGGCAGCAAGATCTATCGGAAGCTTTAATACTTTCGAAAAGATAGGCATGATCTTTGTAATGATGTGCCTTGTGACCACCGCAATTGCAATCCTTCTCGGAAGTTTCCTGAGCCCGAGAGCCTGGTGTTCTTTCTGTCCTATGGGGACAGCACAGAGCCTGCTTGGAGGAAAAAGATACCAGCTGAAACTTGAAAAAGACAAATGCATTAGCTGCAAGAAGTGCGAAAAAGTCTGTCCCATGCAGCTCAAGGTATGCCAGAACGAGACTAAACCCGACTGCATCAAATGCGAGCGCTGTGTGAGTGCTTGTCCTAAAAATGCCCTTCATTTCTAATGCAAATTTGTAATTTTCTTTAATATTTATAAAAACAGACAAACCTACAGATAAGCCTAAATCCTGCGCCTGAAGTTCTCGACTTAATGTACCTGAAAAAATAATCCTAAAAAGTATTAAAAGATTCAGATGATCCCTTTTTTTCAAATTTGATAACCTGAGCTCTAGAGTAATTCTTATATAGAAGTGCTTGCATTAAGAATAGGAAAATTACGCACAAAGGAAAGTGCTCTGGAATACAATTAATAGAAAATTCATACTATTCACATCATTTAAAAGGAGATTGAAGTTTGGCAGCACAACCGATCTTTATTTTAAGGGAAGGCAGCAAGAGAACTCATGGTTCCGATGCCCAGCACAACAATATTATGGCCGCAAAGGCGGTTGCTGAAGCGGTAAGAACTACTCTTGGGCCCAAGGGTATGGACAAGATGCTTGTAGACTCCATGGGTGATGTTGTTATCACCAACGACGGAGCAACAATCCTCAAAGAAATGGACATCGAGCACCCAGGTGCAAAGATGATCGTGGAAGTCGCCAAAACCCAGGATGCCGAAGTCGGAGACGGGACTACAACCGCAGCCGTGCTTGCAGGGGAATTCCTGAAAAAGGCGGAAGACCTGCTGGAAAGCGGAATCCATCCCACAGTAATTGCAAGCGGTTACAGACTTGCAGCAGATCAGGCTACAAAGATAATTGACACCATAACTATCAGTGCAGCTCCTGAGGATACCGATACTCTCGAAAAAATCGCAGCCACCGCCATTACAGGAAAAGGTGCAGAGGCTAACAAAGACCAGCTTTCCAAGCTCGCAGTCAAGGCCGTTAAGTCCGTTGCTGAGAGAGGCGAAGATGGGAAGATCACTGTGGACATCGAGGATGTCAAGATCGAAAAGAGACCTGGCGGAAGCATCAAGGACTCCGAGATCGTCGATGGTGTGATTGTCGATAAAGAACGCGTTCACACAGGCATGCCGGAAGTAATAGAAAATGCAAAAGTCCTGCTCTTAAGCGTGCCTATAGAGCTCAAGAAGACCGAGACAAAAGCCGAGATAAAGATCACCACACCTGACCAGATGCAGCTTTTCTTAGACCAGGAAGAAGCAATGCTCAGGGATATCGTGAACAAGGTCATAAACACAGGCGCAAACGTTGTCTTCTGCCAGAAGGGAATTGATGACCTTGCCCAGTACTACATGACGAAAGCAGGAGTCTTTGGCATGCGCAGGGTGAAGAAGAGCGACATGGATAAACTTTCCCGCGCAACGGGTGCAAAAATTATCACCAGCCTTGATGAAATAGAGGAATCTGACCTTGGTTATGCCGGACTTGTCGAAGAAAAAGACGTTACTGGCTCGAGGATGACCTTTGTTACAGGCTGTAAGGACAGCAAAACCACCTCAATTCTTCTGCGCGGTGGGACCGAGCATGTAGTGGAAGGACTCGAAAGAGCACTCGAAGACGCTCTTAGAGTGGTTGGAGTTGCTCTTGAAGACCAGAAGATTGTTGTGGGCGGCGGCTCACCTGAAATCGAACTTTCCCTCAGGCTTAAAGAATATGCAGCAACCCTTAAAGGCAGAGAGCAGCTTGCTGTAATGAAATTCGCCGAGTCTCTTGAGGTTATTCCGAGCACCCTTGCAGAAAATGCAGGACTTGACCCCATTGACATGCTTGTGGAGATGCGCTCCCAGCACGAGAAGGGAAACAAGCGTGCAGGACTCAACGTTTACACTGGCAAGGTTGAGGACATGTTTGAGAACAATGTTGTCGAACCTCTCAGGATCAAGACCCAGGCAATCAATGCAGCTACCGAAGCCGCAATCATGGTTCTCAGGATTGATGATGTAATTGCCTCATCCAGT
>DADO01000021.1:10994-12354 GCA_002509325.1 Methanosarcina sp. UBA402
ACCGAAGCCGCAATCATGGTTCTCAGGATTGATGATGTAATTGCCTCATCCAGTATAGGAGGAGCAGGTCCTGGAGCAGGTCCTGGCGGCGAAATGCCTGAAGAAATGTAAAGATATTTAAAATTAAACTAAAACTAAGCTAGAGGTTCCTGGAAAAGTCCAATTTTCCGGACCTCTATTTTATAATTTTTTTAGAAAGCTTTTGCTAGCTAGAAATAGGGATCTGTTACATCTTTTTTAGATATTTTAACCCACATCCCACCTAAATTTCTTGAATTTCATAGAGTTTTCCGACATCGATTTTGCTACAATATTAATTTCTGTGGACTATATACATATGATCCAAAAATAGCCTAGTGACAAAATAGATAGAAAAAAATATAAAAATCGAGGATTTAGTGTGGAAAGTGATTGCTAAATATATCAGTCAATGTTATGCCATTTTACTCCAAAACAAATTCATTAGAGTAAACTATCTTTGCCTCACCTAGCTCAATCGGTCTTTTCCAAGATTCATTCTCGATGTCTTCTGATTCTACTGTGACTAAACTATAGCGGAATACAAATCTGTATTTACCTCGCTCAATCATTTCAGGTTTGACTGAATCGATCACAGTCTCAAACGAGCATATGTGTTGGTTCCATTCATAAAGAAGATCTGAGTGTGGTTTCAGCTCCGTTACTACACCAACAGGTTGCTCATACAGTATTAATCGGCAAACCTCTCTGCCCTCCTCAATAGTTGGCAGACGAAGATCCAGATCTTGCCAACTATCGCTTTGATCTCTTTCGATCTCCCAAAAAACCAAATCTCGCTGAGAATAGCTTATGTACCAAACAGGAACATCTAAGTTGTTTGTTACTTTTAGCTTGACCACTTCGCCGCGGGCATACTGCGTCTTATCCTTGGTCATGGCAATGGACTGAGGCATGGCAGAGGACACAGGTGTAGTTGCAGAGGAGCTGGATGTAGTGTTTCTGTCGGCGAGTCTGAACATCCTGAAGAAAGCAAGAACGCACTTAGCAGGATTATGAGTATAATTCTTACAGTCATTGGTTTTTTCATATATTTATAATAGTTTTTTACCACTTCAGAGTATCTGATGGGCAATTTGTATTTTATTATATTATATAATGAGTAATATACCAATGATCCGCCACATATTTTGGAGAATCAGTATTTTTCAAGATAGCATTTTTCTGGTAGATCCAAGTAATTTTGACTCTTATAGAAACTTGGAAAAAATTGAATGCTATCGTTTTTTCTCTAAAATTCCGAGAAAAGAAAAGAGAAAAAAGTATTTCTTAAAGATAGTGACATACTAAAGTCCAGATGTTCATTAAAAATTACAGATCCGGA
>DADO01000218.1:0-2404 GCA_002509325.1 Methanosarcina sp. UBA402
GGCCAAGAGAATTCCTTAACCGATGGCCAATGTACTTTTGTTAGAATCGGGTTAAACCTAAGTAAAGAGTCAAAACTTTAATATTTTCTTCCATACGAAAAGATGGATTCAAATTTCATCTCCATTATTTATGGATTCTGGAATCTTTTCTTTCAGGAAGATCACGCCTTTTGATGTCGGTTTTTTCGCAGGACATTTAAGGTAAATATCATCTCGAGTGGAAACAGGGGGGTCTTTACCATAACAATTAATACGGTATACTTCCATTGCATCTACTGCAAATATGCTTAAAATTTCTGGCTTATATATCAATTTCGCCTAAAGTTTAACTAGAGACGATCCGGAGTCAGATTTTCTCCTGGCTTGTAAGGTGTCTCGATCATAACACTTATCCGCCATACTTTCCCGTAATTTTAGAAACAATTAGTGGAAAATGAGAATTTCAGGCATTAACTATAAGAATTAGGTATTTTCTATTCCTTTCTCTTCACGAGCAGGATTCATAAGTTTTTCATAAAAAGTACAAAGAGTAGTAAAGTAGTAAAGTAGATTTTCAAAAGTCCTAAAGCAAACTTTAGTTCCAGGTCCAAGGAACTAAGAAATTGGAATTGGAACTAAGAGATTAGAATTAAGAGTTTATCCCTTTCCAAATATCCCCCATTTAGAAACCCTATTAATTTTAGAAAAGTCTCAGTTACTTTAGTTTATAATATAAAAACGAAAGTAAAACGAAAAAAGATAATATAAGTTTTATCCATTGGATTAGTCAATTGTATTCCATTGTGTTAATCAATTGTATATTAGTAATTACTGTATTAATTAATTGAATATATTAATTATTAATTTTAAAAATACATCAACTGTCTTAACCCCCCATTACATGCCTGCGTCATAAATTCTTATAGAGGGTCTTTCATGATAAAAGCTCAATCATTAGATGGATTATTCGAAAAATTACTTGACGGAAAATCAATTTTCAAAAATAAAGAAGTACTTCGGCCTTCTTACACGCCTGACCTTTTGCTGCATAGGAATGAACAAATTAATAGCCTTGCAACAATTCTGGTTTCCGCACTCCGAGGAGAAACTCCTTCCAATGTACTGATTTATGGAAAAACAGGTACAGGAAAAACTGCGGTTACTCGATATGTTGGAAAGGAACTTGAGAGAGTAAGCGAAGACAAATCACTTTTCTGCTCGGTAGTTTATATTAACTGTGAAGTGATCGATACACAGTACCGGCTCCTTGCAAATCTTGCCAGGCATTTCGAAGAAGACGTTCCTATGACCGGGTGGCCTACTGACCAGGTATTCATGAAATTTAAGGAAGCAATCGATTCAAGAGAGCAGGTCATTATCATAATTCTGGACGAAATCGATAAGCTGATCAAAAAAGGCGACGACGTTCTTTATAACCTCTCGAGGATTAATACAGATTTGAGGAAAGCCAAAGTCAGCATGATCGGCGTTTCAAACGATCTGAAATTCACTGAATTTCTGGATCCCAGGGTCAAAAGTTCCCTTGGCGAAGAAGAACTTATTTTTCCTCCTTATGATGCTGAACAGATCAGCGATATCCTGAAACAAAGGGCAAAGATGGCTTATAACGACGGCGTTCTCGGTGAAATGGTAATTCCCTTGTGCGCCGCATTTGCAGCTCAGGAACACGGTGATGCCAGGCGCGCACTTGACCTCCTGCGGGTATCAGGGGAAATTGCAGAAAGGGAAAACCAGCCTCAAGTTCTTGAAGAACATGTAAGGCACGCTCAGGAAAAAATCGAAATCGACCGCGTGGTCGAAGTAGTGAGGACCCTTCCCACTCAATCTAAACTCGTACTCTATAGTATAATTCTTCTGCGGAATCGGGGTAGAGAAGGCAAGAATGTCACTACAGGTGAAATGTACAATGTCTACCGCCAGCTCTGCCATCACATTGATGTGGATATCCTTACACAGCGCAGGGTTACAGATCTCATGTCAGAACTTGATATGCTGGGCATAGTCAACGCAGTGGTCGTAAGCAAAGGCCGTTACGGCCGGACAAAAGAAATTTCTCTTAGCGTTCCAGTAGAAAACACACGTAGAGTACTTCTTGAGGATTACAGGCTCAAACCCTTGGTGGATTTCAAGACCTCAGTTTTCAATAAAATGTTTTCGTGAGGGACGGGATCCTTATATTTGTGACTCTAACATTTGCGACTCTGGCTTTTGGCCTATCTACTAAGCTCTTTCGTTCTTCTAGTTTTCTCTTGACCATACTTAGCTCCCACTCTCATGCTTAGCTCCCACTCTAAGTCTTTGATTCTCTTTTAATTTTCTTTACTTCTGGTTTTTTTATTCTGGCCTTTTCTTACTCTGTTTTTTGCTTTGCTTTATTACCCTGTTTTCTTCATTTTCCTGTTTG
>DADO01000218.1:2715-3650 GCA_002509325.1 Methanosarcina sp. UBA402
TCTGTTTTCTTCATTTCCCTGTTTTCTTCATTACTCAGGTGTCAGTTTTCAGGAAACAATATATATTATCCTGTGGTTTGACTAGAATCAGATTATAGTCATGGTTAACGTGCATACTCCACTATTCAAGTTATTGTTAAATTATTATCAAATTATACTCATCTTCCAATTAAGATCCAATAACTTCCAAACATTTAATTCGACTCAATCCTAATTCGATTCAAATCTAATAATTCAGCTTTAAAGGGTAATTTTTATGAAAATAATAGCATTCGTAGGCATGCCGGCATCTGGAAAATCAGAAGCTGCCAGAATTGCTGCTGAGATGGGCATTCCCGTTATTAATATGGGCGATGTGATCCGGAAGGAGGTTTTAAGACTTGGACTTGAGCCCAATGACTCCAACACCGGAATGGTTGCAACACAACTTCGCAAATCTGAGGGTATGAGTGCAGTCGCTATACGTTGCATTCCTCTAATCAGGAAAGCTGGCTCTGATCTTGTTGTTGTGGATGGAGTACGTGGGATTGCCGAAGTGGAAACCTTCAGGCAAGAGTTCGGAAAGGGTTTTATCCTGATTTCCATTTACACACCTATTGAAATTCGTTTTTCCAGAATTCAGATACGAGGCAGAAGCGATGATATGAACAGTATAGATGGGCTTCGCCACAGGGACGAACGAGAACTCGGCTGGGGCATGGGAGAAGCTATAGAAGCATCCAATGTCGAAATCGAGAATAATTCCTCTCTTGAATCTTTTAAAAAGGATGTTATTGAAGTTTTGAGCAACTATTTAGGAAAAAATCCAATCAAGTAATTTTCAAGAATCGAGCATTTCAAAAATCGAGCCCGATAAATTATTCTCCTGAGCAGGTTTTAATTAAACTATTTGGAGTAATTCTCTAAAATACCTCCTTGGAACACCTCCTTGGAAT
>DADO01000218.1:3956-5669 GCA_002509325.1 Methanosarcina sp. UBA402
CCTCCTCGGAATAACTCCTTGGAATACCTCCTCGGAATAACTCCTTGGAATAACTCCTTGGAATAGCCAATTTCAAAATCATTGGAGCAGATTTATGATACGAGTTAAGGTTTCAGCGGCTGTATACCCTACAGAAGATCCTGAAAAGGTTATCAAAGCAATTTCGTCCCTTTTTACTGATATTGAACTCGAAAAGGAGGGAATTGAGACCACTGAACCTGAGACAGGAGTTTCTCCCTCTTTTTTCTTCTCAGGGACAGGTGGAATTGACATTCTGCGTACTCTGCATTGGCTTATTCGCAGAGAAAAAATTATAGATAGCGTCCGCAACAAAGCTTTCAGTAAAGGCTTATCCAGTGATGGACTTTCGGTCCATTTATTGCTCAACAAACAGGCTGCTTTTGCTGGAATCCCAAGTATTCCTGCGCAGGAAGAGCCTCTCGGATCTATCGAAGTTGTTATCAGGGCTGACTCTCAGGAAGAAATGGAAAGGTTTTTTGAATGGCTTTTGCCCCTTACCGAAGGAGGAAAACCCGTTGTTGAAGAAGAAATAGGCTATGTGGAGAACTGAAGAAACCAAGTTATTAAGTGAATCATTTTAAATGAATCAGTTTGAGTTATTCCGTTAAAGAATTAAGTTATGCGTATATTGATAAATGAAAAGGAATGAATTTTCGTTATGCAATTACAGAGAATCAGTTATTCCTCGCGTGCAGTCGCTCAGGATCCTTTCAAATGGGCTTACACGCTTGAAGACTGCGGGTATACCGGTTGGGAGATTGTACAGGAAGGGGCTCAGTGCCTGAACAGCAAGAATATCCAGAACTTAAAAAATATCAGTGAAACCACAGGACTTGAACTAACCCTGCACCTGCCTTTCTCGGATATGAATCTAGCAGGTCTGAATAATTCAATCAGAGCAGAAGTTCTCAGGCAGATGAAACACTACCTGACTCTCACCTCTAACTATGTCAACCTGGCTGTAGTCCATCCTGGATACCTTTCTCCTCATGGTGCGCAGGCCCCACAGGAAGCCTATTTTACCAATCTTGCTTCTCTCCAAGAAATTTGTGACTTTGCAGCGGATTTCGGAATTCTGGTTGCTATTGAAAACATGCCCGACCTGCCGAAGATCTTTGGAAAATATCCCGACGAGATGCTTGAGATGCTTGAATCTATTGGGAGCCATAACGTAGGTTTTACCTTTGATGTTGGGCATGCAAATACAGTTGGACTTATTGACGACTTTCTGGATCTTCTCACAGAAAAAATCTCCCATGTTCATATCCACGACAACATGGGCAAAAAAGATGAACATCTCCCTCTGGGAAAAGGTACAATAGACTGGAAGCGAGTTATGGAAAGGCTTTCGGATTATAAGGGAATTTTTGTTACTGAGATGAGTTCTGTAGAAGAGGGAATTCAGAGCCTTGACTATTTAAGAAATTTGTAAATTTTTAGGTAAATTTTAAATTTTTAAGGATTCTTTAAGTTTTCAAGGAATCTGTGATTTTTCAGGTATCTATAATTTTTCAAGAATCTGTGATTTTTCAGGTATCTATGAGTTTGGTCGTGCGCTATTAGTTAGTTGATGATATTTCTAAAACGCTTTTAGTGGCGCATCGTACTTTTTTTGCAATTCAGTAAGGTTAATAGGCATAGTTGATACACGGAACCTAAGGCATTTCTAGCACTGGAAAATAAATCATAAAA
>DADO01000244.1:0-1567 GCA_002509325.1 Methanosarcina sp. UBA402
TAAGGGTATTCGGAACTACTGTTTAAACAATCAGGTTTATCCGGGGTTTTCAGATATTTTTTGATTGTTGTTTCCACGTTATTCTGATGAAAAAACGTATCAATCTGCATTCTGTTTAATTTATAATTTGTAGTTGATAATTCCTCGATTGCTTTTTCATATATTATCGAGCAAGTAGAAATTTCTTTAGAGTTCTCCTTAGAAGAATCATATAACAGATTTGCTACAAAGCCCAAAACTAATTCTAAAAAAACCATCTTATCCCCGTTGGCAAAACATTTCTTCCTTACCTCTCGACTACCTCCCTTATTGAGACCACCTAAATTAATTCTTTCTATTTTACTCGGGAAAGGCCGCTCTCCCGCGCCGAGTGTGATAAGGATGGCCAGAATAGCTATTAAGGTTGCTTGGTCTTATTTCCCCCTTTACTTTTCATCTGCCTTTAATCTTTTCAATCCTTCTCTTCATACCATTCATTCCTAGCTTCCACCAGAGCTTTTAGATTTGCAAGCGGGGTCCTTGGAGCAATTCCACAGCCCGGAGCAAGAATATCCACACCGTCTGAGAGGCACTGTTTTGCTTCTGCTTTCACGGCATCAGGGGTTCCGAAAAGCAACGTCCCTGAGGGAGAGACATTACCGATTAACCTTGCCTTGTCTCCGATTGACTCTTTTGCAGCTTTTATGCTAACCTTTTCTTCAATACTGATAGCATCGAACCCACATTCTGAAAGGGATTTCAAAGAATCCCCAATATCACCGCAGATATGGAGAATTTTTGGGCCTTTTACTTTCTTGCAGAACCTTTTGTAGAAAGGTTTGACAGAATATTCCAGGACTGAAGAAGGCATCATTCTTGATCCAACTATTCCACCGTCTGGCATACAAACGACATCTGCGCCGTGCTCAAAAAGTGTATTTGCATATTCTATACAGATCTCAGTGCAGGTTTCCACGAATGTATCAAAATATTCGGGTTTTTTTATAGTCCAGATCAGACAATTTTTTATTTCGGCAAGATGTGAAGAAACTGTCAGGGGACCTTCCATGCCCGCAATTAGGGGAATTTCAGAATCGGTTCCATTTTCTGTGCGGGCTTTCAGAATTTCGGTTGCTTTCAGGACAACAGGAATTCTTCCCCTCTCGATCAGGTTTTCTGGAATTTTAAGTTTTTCAGGCCCGTCTGAGAAGGGGTGGGTTAAAACCGAAGGCTGGATTTCTTTTGTGCCCATTCTTACATTGCAGCCCATGATTTCAGCAAGCACAGTCAGGCAGTAGGGATAGCGTACGGCTTCGAGCCCTGTAAATTTGTGGGCTGCAAGGGCAAGAGTTGCCATTTTTTCCGGGTCGGAATGTGCGGCTGGCCAGGCTGACCCTGTAGCGTCCATAAGCTCTACAGTGCCAGTCTGGGTTATAGAGAGGCAGGGTATTTTATCAATAGGCCTTCCCTGAAGGACACTTATTAATCTCTTTTTTGGGCTTTGCTCCATCTAAGGCCTCCAAGAGTAAAATAAAGGGATGACAATTATATGGTATAAAATCTGAATAGTATAAAGTCCAATAGTATA
>DADO01000244.1:1793-6282 GCA_002509325.1 Methanosarcina sp. UBA402
TATAAAGTCCAATAGTATAAAGTCTGAATAGTATAAAGTCTGAATAGTATAAAGTCCAATAGTATAAAAATGAAATAATGATATTTAATATGATAAAACTTGTTTATTCTTTCAAATCAAAAAGGAAAATATAAAGGAATATATATCAATTTGATTATAAAAAAACAGGTTTATATATACAAATTAATCTAAATCGATAATTAATAATAGCTAAAATAAATAATAAAAGATAAATAAGTCAAGTTTCTATTTTATTTGGAAAGAATTCAGCTTTCTAGAATTATTAAATTTCTAAGTCTCAGCAATTCTCTAGAGAATTATTTCTCCAACCCGTTGTAACGAAATAACTCCAGGATATTAGCTTATGAAAGTGAAGGCTATATAAAAAATTTTGAAGCATATTCACTATAAAAGCCTTAAAAAGCTCAGAACCACTAATTAACCAATTAAATAATCCTTAGAATCTAATTATGGGAAACGAACCTATGAAACAATTCGATATAAACATGGATTCAATTATAATCAGCAGTCCTGTAGTTATTTTTCTATGTAGGTCAACTCAGAACTGGCCTCTTGAACTTGTCACTGAAAACATTCAGCAGTTCGGTTACAGGG
This sequence comes from Methanosarcina sp. UBA402, assembly GCA_002509325.1. Classification (GTDB taxonomy): domain Archaea; phylum Halobacteriota; class Methanosarcinia; order Methanosarcinales; family Methanosarcinaceae; genus Methanosarcina. The sequence continues at coordinate 2,409 of DADO01000244.1, forward strand.
TTGAAGATTTCATTTCCGGAAGAATCCGGTACCTTGACATTATTCACCCTCATGACCTCGAAAAGGTAAATTTGGAAATAAGCGAATGTTTAAAAAATGGGTGTTCGGAGCTGGCGCAGGAATACAGGATATTGACAGCTTCAGGGGAAACCCGCTGGGTCGAAGTAAAACTCTACATCCGAAAAGACGACAATGGACGTGTGACCCATTACCAGGGCATCCTTTTTGATATTACCCAGCGCAAAATGGCTGAAGAGTCAATGCAAAAAACCCTGGAAAAAAAGAATGAGCTGGAAAATATCATAAATAGCAGTCAGGTATTTGTCTTCTTGTGCAAGCCAGAGGAGTACTGGCCTGTTGAATTCGTTTCTGAGAACATTACAAAACTAGGATATACTCCTGAAGAGTTCATCTCAGGAAAAATCTGCTTTGAAGATCTGATACATCCTGAAGACCGTGAAAGAATTCGCGCAGATGTGGCAAGATTTTCAAGAGAAGGATACAATTACTGCACCTAGGAGCACAGGATCCTGACAAAGTCAGGAAAAGTGCGATATATAGATGACAGGACTCTCATAAAAAGGAACGAAAAAGGAGAAATAATCAATTACCAGGGAATTATCCTTGATATTACCGAACGTAAGCTTGCCGAGGAGATGATCAGAGGGCAGAACCAGGTCCTTGAAAGACTGGCTTCAAGGGCCCCCCTGGACGAAATCCTTTTGCTTCTTATCCAGAGCGCGGAAAATATCAAACCCGATTCAATATGCTCGGTTATGCTACTTGACCGGGAGAAAAAGCATCTTTTTTACTGTGTTGCTCCCGGGCTTCCTACTTATTACATAAACAGGACCAATGGAATTGAGATAGGGTTTGGGGCTGCGTCCTTTGGAACTGCAGCTTACATGAAAAAGAGGGTTACAGTAGACAATGTTATGGAGCATCCTTACTGGACTGAATACAGGGAACTTGCCTCGGAAGTCGGGCTGAAAGCCTGCTGGTCTGAACCCATAATTTCATCCTCAGGAGAGGTTCTGGGCGTCTTTTCTATGTACTACAGCGAAGTGCGCAGACCTGAGAAAGAAGACCTTGATTTTATGAAATCAAATGCCCAGCTAGCAGCCATTGCGATTGAGCATAAGCTGGCAGAAGAGACTCTCAAAGAATCCGAGCACAAGTTCAGGACGGTTTTCAATAATATCAATGACCATTTGTATATTCGCGAGCCTGAAGGGACAAGCTACATAGACGTAAACCAGGCAGTGGTAGACCGGATTGGATATAACAAAGAAGACATTCTGAAAATGGAGGCAGAAGAGATCATTCCTGCCGAGTACTGGGATTCAGTTAGAGAAAACCTCAAAATGATTCAGAGTGAAGGTTCCAGGGTTTATAAAGCCGGGGCTATCTGCAGGGATGGTACTGTTGTTCCTCTTGAAGTAAGTGCCAGGATCATTGATTATGATGGCAAGAAAACTATTCTCTCGGTTGCCAGGGATATAACAGAGCGCGAAAAGGCCGAGGCTGCACAGAAACTTAACGAAGCCAGGCTCGAAGCTCTGGTAAAACTCAATCAGATGACAGGAGCCTCCTTAAAAGAAATTACTGATTTTGCGCGGGAAGAGGCAGTCAGGCTAACAGGAAGCAAACTCGGGTATCTGGCATTTATGGATGCCTACGAGACCTCCTTGATTATGCACTCCTGGTCAAAAAGTGCCATGGAAGAATGTACTATCGAAGACAAACGCTTCATTTATCCCATAAAAACCACAGGCCTTTGGGGTGAGGCAGTCAGGCAGCGCAAGCCCATTATTACAAATGACTACATAGCTCCGAGCGTGCTGAAGAAAGGTTATCCTGAAAATCACGTGCGACTGACAAGGCATATGAATGTGCCTATATTTGACGGGGATAGGATTGTTGCTGTTGCAGGGGTAGGAAACAAAGACGAGCCGTACGATGAATCTGATCTAAGGCAGGTAACTCTGCTTATGCAAGGAATGTGGCAGCTAATCCAGAGAAAGCAGTTGGAAAGCGCCCTGAAAACCTCTTCTGAAGATCTCTCAAAAGCTAATGACGAGCTGAGGTCTCTTAACAGGATAAAAGCTGAGTTTGTGGCTGAAAACCTGCCCGATCTCACACTTGGTTTCAGTGAGATTATAGATTACGAAACCTGGGGAGCAATTGAAGACCAGCAGCAGAAGGCTATAGATTCCGTTATTACAAGTTCGGACCGTTTGAGGCATATGGTGAACTCACTGCTTTACATGAGCCTTGAACAGGCAGGAAAGATCGAGTATTCTTTTAGTGAAGTCGAGCTCAAGAAAATTCTTTCAAACGCCTATCTCAATCTGGTTCTCCTTATTGATGAGAAAGCTTTGAACTTTAAAAGTGAACTGCCCCAGAGCCTGCCTCCAATCAAGGGAGATAAGAACAAGCTGACCGAACTCTTTACAACCCTTATTAGCAACGCTATCAAGTTTACACCGCACGGTGGGAATCTGGAAGTAAAAGCCATTGAAGAAGAGGAAGAAGAAAGTATCCATATTACGGTGAAAGACAACGGAACGGGCATCCAGAAAAGGCTTATCCCTCATATTTTCCATAGGATCTACCAGGTAGACGACTCTCTCTCTCGCAGGTATCAGGGGCTTGAATCGGGGTTCTATATTTGCAAGAATATTGTAAACGCCCATGGGGGTGAGATCTGGGTAGAAAGTGAGGAGGGTTCAGGCACTATAATGCATGTAAGGCTTCCAAAAAGGTCCTGATACTGGAAGCGCAAATAAAACGCATATGAAATTCTTCGAATAACAGGCACAAAGAAACGAAAGTACTTGAAAGTACTTTCATGCCAAAATAGAGTCAATAGAGTCAACAGACTCAATGGACTCAATGGAGTCTAAATTTAAAATGTTAAATGACGTGGTTGGAGATTTACGATGAAACTGGAATTATTGGGTACTCTTTTTCTTTCGGACAAGCGGAAAGACCTTCTTTTGCTATTGATAGAGGGACCCAGAAACATTGATGAAATTAAAAACATCCTCAACGTGAACACAAGTGCGATCATGACCCAGATCAAGATCCTAATCAGCCAGGGGCTTATTATCTATGAAGATGACCTCTACAAACTTTCAGACATCGGAGAGGTTGTCGTTAAGAAAATGAAGCCGCTGCTGGATACTCTGGAGGTGTTTTCAGAGCACATGGATTACTGGGAAAACCACAACATAAAAGCAATTCCTGTCAGCCTCCTTGACCGGATTGATGATCTGGGAAACTGCGAATTTGTTGAGCCCGACCTGGATAGGATGTACGAAATTCCCCTGAAAATCGAAGAAAAATTGACTTCCTCAGTTCATATTATGGAAGTATCTTCCTATTTCAACCCAGCTTATCCCTCAACCTATGTCGAGCTCATAAAAAAAGGAACTCAAGTTTCCCTGATTGTTACAGAGCCAGTATTCGAAAGGCTGAAAAATGAATATAGTTCATCCCTCCAGGAATACCTGACCAGGGATAACGCGAAAATTTTTGTCTGTGACCGCCCCATAAGATTAGCATCAAGCGTGGTAACAGACCATTTCATGGCTCTTTCCCTCTTCTACAAAAGTGGAATCTATTACAATCATGCAATGATGAGCCTTGAGAAAACCGCCCTGAAATGGGGAGAGGATCTCTTTTTGCATTACATGAAATACTCAAGGGAAATAAGGGAGCTCGAATGTGAAAACGTCTGAAGCCCATGCGCAAATAAATTCTACAAGATACTGAGGCATAGTTTGAAAAAACGGATTGATCATAGATTGATCATAATTGACCATGCATTGACCGTGGATTGACCGTAGATTGACCGTGGATTGACCGTGGA
>DADO01000244.1:6493-10882 GCA_002509325.1 Methanosarcina sp. UBA402
ACCGTGGATTGACCGTGGATTGACACGATAGATTGACCATATAACAGTATTGTGAGTACTTCAGCCTTATTCCTTAATCAACAGCAAATTTCAGTTAATTCGTAATCAGCAAATCTTGACTATAACTTTCCTAAACCATTGACTTTAAAATTACTTAAAAACGTTGACTTTAAAATTACTTAAAAACGTTGACTTTAATTTTACTTGAAAACATTGACTTTAATTTTACTTGAAAACATTGACTTTAACTTTCCTAAATCATTGACTTTAACTTTCCTAAACCATTGATTTTAAAATTTCTTAGAATCTTGACTTTTACTTACCTTAGATTCACTCATTTTTGTCAACAACAGACTTTAATTTCTGAGCTTTCAGGACGCGAACTAGCAAAAAACATTAAAAATCCGTTTATTTGGCGAATAAGTTAAATACCTCCTCGATTACTATGACAGTATTAATTATCCTCTCTTAATTATCCTCTCTTAATTATCCTCTCTTAATTATCCTCTCTTAATTATCCTCTCTTTTTGAAATTTTTTGCTGAAGATGCCTTTCATCTGATCAAAGCCTTTGATCAGATCAGAGCCATTGATTGAATAAAAACCCTGCATAAAATCAGACAAGCCCATAAAACAGGGTGGTATCATAAGATCAGGGAGATTAACAAAATTTACAAATCTCACAGGATCAGGCAAATTTATATTATCAGCGTAATTCGTCAAATTAGGCATCAGAAGAGATGTTAACCGCGTTAATTCAATCTGTGAGTTTATGTTATATGTTTTGGAATTAATGTAAGCTTGTGTAATAACAGTTTTACAGGCACTCACTTGAGGAATGAGTCCCTGATCTAGCTATTTACTCCCTAACAAGGGAACAATTGCAAAATATGTTGGAAGCGTTTTTTATGACAGCAGACATCTTAAACCAATTAGCTGAGGCTGTCGTCGACGGCGACGACGACCTTATAGAAGAACTGGCACAGAAAATCCTGGACGAAGGCACTGTTGACCCCTACGATGCAATCGTAAATGGGCTGGCAAGAGGAATGGCTATTGTAAGTGACAATTACGAGAAAGGAGAAGCCTTTGTACCTCACCTGCTCATTGCCTCTGGAGCAATGTATGCAGGCATGGATATCCTCGCTCCTGCCATGAAGGTGGAAGGAGATGGCATGCAGGCAGTGGGCATCATAGGAACAATTGAAGGAGACGTACACGATATAGGGAAGAATCTCGTAAAGACCATGCTGAGTGCTGGCGGGTTTAAAATGATCGACCTGGGTGCAGATGTACCTATCGAGCAGTTTGTCGAAGCTGCAAAAGAACACAAAGCAGAACTTGTTTCCATAAGCGCATTAATGACCACAACCATGACCAATATGGGGAAGGTCATTGAAATTCTCCAGGAAGAAGGTATTCGCGACGCTATGAAGGTCATGGTTGGAGGAGCCCCTGTCTCGGAAGAATTTGCCATAGGAATTGGAGCCGATTCCACTCACGCCGATGCAATGCATGCAAGTGCCTGGGCATCTGAAGCCGTAAAAGAGCTCGATCCTAAAGATGTGAGATGGAGCGAAGAGAAAATCAACCTTGGGAAGATTAAGTACAGAGAAGTCCTCGCAAAGAAAGTAGTTTCCGATAAGGTCGACATCGGACTTGAGACTGCAAACCTGATTAAAGAGGAGTTCGAAAGTATTGGCGTGAAGAGCAAAGAGGAAATGACCCATATCGACAGGACCATATCTGCAATGTCCGACAAGAAGGTCGACCGCCTGCCTGTCTATCCACTTGCCTGTGGGGTGCTCAGAAAATTCGCTGGAGTCAACTACAGAGATTATGCCACAAAGGCTGAAGCCTTCACAGAGAGCGCTTTCCTTGGCTGTAAGTATCTTGACCTTGATATGTTTGTGGGCCTTGCTGACCTTTCAGCGACATCCGCAGACTTCGGATGTAAAATCAAATACCCTGAGGACGACACCCCATCCTCGGAAGGACACATAAAGGACTATGAAAAGATCGAAGTCCCTGAACTTAAGAAAGGTACCCGTGGCTATGAACTTGTTATGGCTTCAAAACAGGCAAAGGAAAAAATCAACAAAGAGCTCAACACTCCCTTCATTGGTTTCCACGAAGGTCCACTGCTTACCCTTACCCAGCTTATGGGTGCAGACCGCGTACTTATGGATATGAAGACCCAGCCTGATGTTGTTCTTGAGGCTGTCCAGAAGTGTTCCGATTACATCTGCCAGCTTTCCGAGCTCTTCTTCAATGAAGATGCCTGTGATGCCCTCTGCATCGATAACCTCTGGTCCAACAACGTCATCATGAGCGAAGAGGATTACTGGAAGTTTGACGGGAAGCTTGTCTACGATCAGCAAATCCCGATTTTCAAGCAGTATAACCAGCCCTATATCATTCACAACTGTGCAGATGCTGTGCACTTTGAGACTCAGATCAGGAAGTTTGGAACAGCCCTCTATAGTTATGCTTACTACGAGAAGACCAGAGATAAAGGGTCCCAGAACTATGCTGATCTCATTCCCAAGTACGGAGATATCTGCTGTATGATGGGAGAAGTCAACCCTATTGATTTCATGGACGGCTCAGCAGCAGGGGTACAGAAGGTAAAGGACAATACAAAAACTCTGCTTGAAAATGTACTTCCTGTCCTCAAGGAGAATGGGCTGCAATCCAAGTATGTGATGTCAACAGGATGTGAAGTCCCGCCAGGCGGCCCACTGACCACAGTGCAGGCAATGGTGAATACGGTAAAGGAACTCGGTCCAGAACTCCAGAAAAAGATCATGGGGTGAAATTCCCTCTCCCCATTTTAATTTAGAATCCAGAAATTTGGAGATATTCTCTTCTGTATCCAAAAAATCAAAACCTCTCCTACAAAAACCGAAAAAAATAAATAAAAAGTCATTTTTCCAACCTCCATTTCAGAAAAACCGGAGTAATCCGGAAAATAAAATATCATCTACAAGTAATATGCCGTTTGAAGGAAAAAAGAATACGATCTAAAGCGAATACGATCTAAAGCGAATACGATCTGAAAACGAATACGATCTAAAGCGAATAAGATCTAAAGCGAATACGATCTGAAAACGAATAAGACCTAAAGCGAATAAGATCTAAAGCGAATAAGACCTAAAGCGAATAAGACCTAAAACAAATAAGACCTAAAGCGAATACGATCTAAAGCGAATACGATCTAAAGCGAATAAGACCTAAAGCGAATAAGACCTATGTAATAAACATAAGAGGATATAAGATAAGGTTGAAAAAAGTCATCAAAAGAAATTTGCCGGAAGAATAAGACATATGAGAAGGGTGGATTCTCCACTCATTTTCATATAAATCCTGATGCTGTTTGTAGTGTCTTTTAAATCCTGGTGCTGTTTTGTAGTATCTTTTAAATCCTGGTGTGGATCGTGGTATCTTTAAGTCCTTGTGCATATTGTGATATTTTTTGAAAACTGGCTTTGCCTTTTAAGATTTAATCCAGATATTCTGGATATAGAAAACCCCCTGAAACAGAGACTATTCTGGCGAATTAGTGCAAATAAGATGGGAAGTAGAAAGTAAAAAAGAAAAAAGAAGGTTATTAATAGGAATTGCATAGGAGGAATATAATGTATCTGGGACTGGGTATTGATACAGGAGGGACTTATACCGATGTCGCTATTATGGATATATCAAAGGGGACAATTATCAAGTCAAATAAGGCACTTACTACTTATCCTGACCTTATAAGGGGGATAAAGAATTCAATTGAAGGACTGGATCCCAGGTACTTTAAAAAGATAAAATTCGTATCGGTTTCTACTACACTTGCTACCAATACTACGCTTGAAGGTAAGGGATATCCTGCAGGTTTAATCCTTATAGGACATACTATTCCCAAAAAGCTTGTCAATAATTATACGATTTCAATCCGAGGCGGGCATGATTCCAGCGGAAATGAAATCGCTCCACTTGAAGACCTGGAAACTATAAGAGCTTTTGTAAAGCAGGTAAAAAATAAAGTAGCTGCCTTTGCAGTTTCCGGGTATTTTGGAGTCCGAAACCCCGAGCATGAGCTTAAGGTAAAGGAAATAATTCAGGAAATGACTGGTTTGCCTGTGGTCTGCGGGCATGAGCTTTCCATGAGCCTGGGAGCTTATGAAAGAGCCGTAACCGCGCTCCTTAATGCCGAACTTATTCCTGTCAGCAAACAGTTCATTAATTCTGTCCGGACCATAATGCAGGAAAAAGAGATCAAAGCCACCCTGATGATGATGAAATGCGATGGGTCGCTGGTCAGCATAGAAGAAGCCCTGCAAAAACCTGTAGAATCAATTTTTTCCGGACCTGCAGCAAGCCTTGTAGGAGCTGCCTACCTGAC
>DADO01000244.1:11131-13697 GCA_002509325.1 Methanosarcina sp. UBA402
CCTGAGATAAGCAGTTCGGGAGCAAAGGTAGGAGACTGGAAAACCATGGTAAAAGCGATCAGGATGGAAACCTCGGCTCTTGGGGGAGACAGCCTGGTCTGGATTAAAAGAAAAATCTATCTAGGACCTATGAGAGCGATTCCCCTCTGCCTGGCAGCAGAGGAATTTCCCAGCCTCCTGGATAAATTGAAAAAAATCGAAATCCCGAATGAACGCATAATGGATGAGATCATACAACCTACCTCGTTTTTTATAAGAAACAAGGAAAACTCCCCTGAGCTTCTGACAGGAGAACTCGAAGAGGGCGAAAAGGCAATTCTCAATCTGCTTGGGGCAGAGCCTCAGTCTGTGTCCGAGCTTTCAGAGCTTACAGGAAAGCATCCACTGATGTTTACAGGCATCCTTAAGAATTTAATAAGGAAAAGGCACGTGAGCCAGATCGGGTTTACCCCTACTGACGCGCTTCACGTGCTTGGAGAATACCTGAGGTGGGATGAAAGAGCTTCAGTTCTCGGAGCAAGCATTCTCGGAAAGACCCTGAAAAAAGGGGCAGAGGAATTTTCGGCGCAAATTAAAGCCGAGGTTGTGAGAAAATTTACCCTTGAGCTTGTGTCTTTCTTTGCGAATGATGTAAAAAAAGAGGACCTTGCAAAGTTGATTGGAAATGAAGCTTTCCTGAAATTCCATATAAAAGTCCCGGTAGTGCTCGTAGGGGCTCCTGTGCGAGCTTACCTGAAGGAGATTAATGAGGCTATAGATGCGGATATCCGAATTCCTGCGTTCTATGAAGTTGGAAATGCCGTGGGGGCCCTTGAAGGAAAGATAATCCACAGGACTGAGATCCTTATCCGCCCTTCAGCCGCAGGAGGAGAGGAGTATTCGGTTTTCTCCTCTCTTGGGAAAGAAGTTTTTGAAGATTACGGCGAAGCCCTTGATTATGGACTCAAGCTAAGCCGCAGGCTGGTTTCGGAGTACATGGACGGATATGGTCTGGAAATGGACAATATCGAATTCGATCTAAAACAGAATGATGTAGGAAGCAAGGGAACTACCCCAATGGAAACTCAGCTGATTGGAATTGGCATAGGAACAACCGGGAAATTCATCTGAAGAGGTTTACAGTTAAAAATCCTCAAGATCATATTAATCGGGGAAAAAAGATGGCAAGCGAACTACACACACCTTATCCTGAAAGCCAGGACGAAATGGCAAAACTTGCGCAAACAGTCAGGGAGAAAATCCTCATTAATGAGCCTGTAAAAGAAGATGGGCTGATCGACCAGCTTGAAAGGGCAGCAACAGAAATTGACGAGCTGCTTGGCTCGTCCTTTGGTCCGAAAGGCATGAACAAGATGATAGTTAACCCTGTAGGTGATGTTTTTGTCACAAGCGACGGGAAGGTAATCTTAAAGGAAATGGATGTGCTCCACCCCATAGTGACCACGCTTAAAAAGCTTGCCGAGTCTATGGATAAAGCCTGCGGGGATGGCACAAAGACTGCTGTTATTTTTGCGAGCAACCTTATAAAAAACGCAATCGGGTTGATACGGGCAGGAGTGCATCCTACAATTATTATCGAGGGATATGAGCTTGCTCTTCAGAAAACGTATGAAATGCTCCAGTACAGCATCAAAAAGGCAGCCGAAGAAGATGTACGCACAACAGTCCTGTGTTCGGCAACCGGAAAAGGAGTAGAAAGGCATCAGGCTGAGGCTATAACTGAAATCGTTCTAAAAGTTGTTGCCCATCTGAATGAAAGGCAGGAAGGCAGGCTTGACCTTAACAGGAACGTTAAAATTCTCAAAAAAACCGGAGGGCCTGAAATTTTCACTCTTGAGGGCCTGATTCTCGACGAAAACCCTGCAAGAGAGGATATGCCAAAAACGTTTGAAAATCCAGCAGTCCTGATTACGAATTATGACCTCAAGATCAAAAGCGGATATTTGAATCCCCAGCACAACCTCAGAATGGATTCGGTACAGACTGCACTCCTGTTTGAGGAGAGAAAGAAGGAAATGTGCAGGGAAATTGCCCAAAAAATAATAGATTCGAGTGCAAACGTGCTCTTTTCTGAGGGAGATATTGATCCGTATATCGAGACCCTGCTCAGGGACAGGAAGATCCTGGCTTTTAAGAAATTGAAGATAAAAGACCTCGAAAAGCTTGCAGAAGCTACAGGTACGACTTTTATGGCTCAACAGGATGAAATCCATCCTGAAGACCTGGGTAAAGCTGACAGCATAAGGGTTGAAAAGAGGAATGGGGAGAATTTTGTATTTATTGCTGTCAGGGAAAAGGCAATTGCTTCTATTCTAATTCGGGAGCCTGTGAAATATGGGCTTGACAAAGTTGAAGAGGCGGTTGATGATGCCCTGAATAATGCGGCTTTCCTCCTGAAAAACAAAGAAATTGTAAACGGGGGCGGAACAATCGAGTTTGAGCTGGCTCATATGCTCAGGCTCTTTGCAGCAACGCAGACCGGAAAGAAACAGCTTGCAGTGCAGGCGTATGCCGAAGCTCTTGAAAAACTCCCAACCATTCTTGCAAGAAATGCAGGAATGAATTC
>DADO01000079.1 GCA_002509325.1 Methanosarcina sp. UBA402
CTAAGGGTATTCGGAACTACTGTAGGATGATAACCCGGAGAAAATCAAATTCAAAGGGAAATGGAAAAAATTTAGGGAAAAAAGGAAAATGTAAAAGTATTGATTTTGAAAAAAACGATGGGAAGAAGAGGTGACGATTCCTGGAAGAAATCCTAGAAAAAAGTTAGATTTTAAAAATAAAAAGATTTGAATCAAGAAATGAAACGAAAAGTAAAATCTTAAAAAAAGAAAAAAAAGCAATTCCAAAACAGATAAATAAAGGAAAGAGATGAGAAAGTCAGAACAATAATTAGAATGAAAAATAAAAACAGTCAAGGCAGCCGAAAAAAATGAAACTTACTAAATTAAAGATCGGCAAGAACGAAACCCCTGGAAACCTTCTTCTTGCGCCTATGGCAGACGTGACAAATCTGGCTTTCAGGCTGCTCTGCAGGCAAAATGGAGCTGACCTTACTTACACTGAAATGATAAGTGTAGATGCTTTGCTTAACGAAAATCAAAAATCTCTTCTCAAAGGACTGAGTTCACCTGAAGACCGGCCTTTTGGGGTTCAGCTTGTAGGAAGTTCCCCTGAGAAGTTGAGGGAAGCTGCCCTTTTTATTGAGGATGAATACAGACCTGAAATAATCGACGTAAATATGGGCTGCCCTGCAAAGCGTATTACAGGGACAGGATGTGGCTCGGCTCTTCTTAACTCCAGGACGCTTGTATATGAAATAATCTCGGAGCTTACCGAGGTGCTGAAAACTCCTGTAACTGCAAAGATCCGCATTTTCGAAAATGACGAAAAAACTCTTGAGATTGCACGCCTGATCGAAAAGGCTGGAGCTTCAGCTCTGACCGTGCACGGCAGGAAGGCAAGGCAGATGTATTCGGGTAGTTCGGACCTTAAAGCGATCAGATCAGTCAAAAAAGAACTTTCCATTCCAGTGATTGCAAACGGTGATATAAGGGATGAAGAGTCCGCCGAAGTTACTCTTGATTTTACAGGCTGCGATGGGCTTATGATAGGGCGCGCAGCAATGGGAAATCCCTTTGTTTTTAAAAGGATAAGGCACTATCTGGAAACCGGGGAAAAGCTGGAAGTTGACAGACAGGCTCAGCAGCTGGAAGATTTTAAGAACTATATCGCCTTACTTGAAAAGTATAATCTTTGCTCATCCACAAATCTAAGAATGCACGCCCACTGGTTTACAAAAGGGTTATGCGGCTCACGGCAGCTTAGGGAAAAGATTAATATTCTGAAAGATGGGAAGGCGATCATTGAGCTAATAAAGAATTCCTCTAAAGAGGAGTTAGGACTTACGCGGTTGAACTAAAAATCAATAGTATTAAACATTTAACTGTTTAAATAGTGAATTTGACCACAACGTCTATTGGGTTTGATTTTGTATTTCAAGTGTGTAACTTCAAGTACATAAGTCCTAAGGAGTATTAGGTATACCATACTTTAAGCGATAATCGTTTACAGCTATAATACAATAAAACAGGAGCATAAAGCAGGTTAACCTAGAATTAATAATTATAACACGCTTAAAAAATAATTATCTATTGGAAATATTTATAAAGAACTTCTATCATTTCACCGAAAACCTAATAATATTCTACACTATTATCCATGAACTATCAGGCATAAAACAGTGTGAACCTGAAGTGCGAAAGAGATCTAAGTTAACGATCAACCATCCTAAGTTAATGATTAGCCTCCAGGTTTTGGATTTTTGACCTGTATATGTCTATCATAATAGTATATATCCCAATAGTATATATCACAACGGATATTACAACAATATCACAGTAGTACCTGAAGTAAAATTACAGTAGTGCCTGAAAAATGTCAGATGCTGCTCTGGAGCCATCAGAGGTCTGGATGTATCTGACAAATTAATTGGATAGTATCAGGTTAATTCGATTAGTATTCGATTAATAGCAGTGTGCCAGACAGCCAATTAAGGCTTTGACAAATTAATTGGATAGTATCAGGTTAATTCGATTAGTATTCGATTAATAGCAGTGTGCCAGACAGCCAATTAAGGCTTGCCAAACAGACTGTCGAGAACCAAAAATGTAAAAAATAATAAAAACGAGAGATAAAACCGCATTAGAAAGGAGAATCCAGATGAAGGAAATCAGAATACACGGTCGAGGAGGCCAGGGTTCTGTTACCGCGGCTGAACTGCTTTCAGTTGCAGCTTTTGAAGATGGAAAGTTCAGCCAGGCCTTCCCCGCTTTTGGGGTAGAGCGTAGAGGTGCCCCAGTGCAGGCATTCACGAGGATTAACAATAATCCTATCAGGCTTCGAAGCCAGATTTACACTCCGGATTATGTTATTGTCCAGGACGCAACCCTGCTTGATACTGTTGACGTTGCAAGCGGCATAAAAGATGACGGGATAATTATTGTTAACACAACCGAAAAGCCGGAAAGCCTGGGCCTCGATACAAAAGCCAGGGTCATGACCGTGGACGCTACGAAGGTGGCGATGGACATTATAGGTATCCCCATTGTAAACACCGTCCTCCTTGGAGCTTTTGCGGGTGCAACCGGAGAAATCAATGTTGAATCAATTCAGCATGCAATAAAGGCTCGCTTTCCCGGAAAGGTCGGAGAAAAGAATGCAAATGCAATCCAGAAGGCCTACAAGCTTATCAGGGGGGAAGAAGCGTGAGCAACGAGTCTGAGCAAGACCGCAAGACACGTCCAGAAGTTCTAAAAACCGAGATGGAAGAAGGTTTAAACCTCGCCCGCTGCAATGTCTGTAAACCTGGTTCAACCCTTAAAAACAAAACCGGGGGCTGGAGAAACTTCCGTCCTGTTTACATTTATGAAAAATGTACTAAGTGCGGAATCTGCGAGATTGTCTGCCCTGATATGTCTGTCAAACGCAGGGAAGATGGCTTTTTTGAATACGATTATGATTACTGCAAAGGTTGCGGCATCTGTGCAAACGAATGTCCTGCAGATGCAATTGAAATGATTCTGGAGGAGAAATAATGATCGATCCAGCTTACAAGAAAAAAATGGT
>DADO01000052.1 GCA_002509325.1 Methanosarcina sp. UBA402
TTAAATTTTGGTCAATTTACATGAAATCGATACCTTGTTCCAGCCTACAATAGAGTCAAATATTTAACAACTGTTGTGGAGATGGAGGCAATTTATCACGATTCATCACTTAACCGAAGAGCATGAATTCTGATCAAAAAACCGAAATTCTGATCAGAGAGCCGAAGGTCTGGATATACTAGGGGGATAATAACTGACTTCAGGAAACGTTAAAATATTATATACTTTTGGTTTTCCCTATATGCCAAATGCAACATGAAAGCAGAAAAACAGTGATTATAAAAAAATAAAAAAGTAAGAGAAGAGGAATAGGAGGATTGCCGGAAGCCTCCGGCGTAGCATATCACACTTTCTGCATGGGCTTAAATTTATTAGCCCAATTGCCTATTCCAGGAATGCCATTTTTCGAGGGATTAACGTTACCTGCTGGATTAAGCAGCCCGAGAACCACATAAGGATTGTTATCTGCCCGCTTCATTTCATTCAGGGTAGCCTCGTCAATATCGATGACTGAAATTACCGAAACAAGCCCCTCCTTATCCCAGTTATCCTGGTCCATAAGCCAGAGGTCTGCTAGATACTTCGAAACCCAGGCAGGATCATCTGTCTTTGCCCCACTTTCTGCATTGACGACATTAAAATCAAACCCGAGCACTACGGCTTTTATAGTTCCGGCATTTTTATCCGTAACCACAAAGATGCCTGCAGGAGAGTTTCCAATTGCTTCTTTTTCATTATCCGTTAGGGAGGATACCCAGATTCCTCCTTTGCCCGGAGTTGTGTCCCAGCGTTTTACGAAAACATCTTCTTTGCACCAGTTAGGGCAGGAGAAAACCGTATAACTCACACCTTCCTCAAGTGGGTAGTTTTCTTCCATCCAGTGTGCAAGTACAAAACCGCTGGAAACCCCGGGACAGAAATGGTTGTGCAGTTCCAGGCACTGCATAAGCTCATAATCGAATTTCCCGGTAGCCCAGCCATTCGAAATCGTAAGAATGGCAAACTCGCGCCCGTCAAACACCTTTGCATTTACCTTTTCATTCCATGCAGCTATGGATTCCTGGTTTTTCGAAAGCGCATCAAAAGCTATGTTTTCCGTAACCTGGTAGCTAATTTCACTTTCGTTTCCGTAAGAGACCTCGATATAAGTACAGTTACCACTGGATTTATCGAAGAAAGCAAACCAGAGAGGGCTATTCCTTGAGTTCTGGACAACGAGGAGATTCTTTGTGTACAGAAGGTCTCTTTCATAAAACTCCGAATAAAACTCATCCAGGAAAACATAAGATTCCGCTGGAGAACCTAGATCAGTTATAATAAGTGTGTTTTCGGGCTCAATGCCTCCAAGTTCCGCTTCGGCTGCTGCAAAGACCTGAGCCATCAATTCCGAATTATTAACTTCATGCGCCATCCCTGGAATAGCTCCAAGGGAAAAAACAAGGGCTGTTAGAAAAACAAGATAAATGAATTTCGCTTTAATTCTTTTAATATTCATCACGCCTACTCCTGTCGTGCTTTTTCCACACTACTTATAAATCAACTTCTTCATAATTCGACTTTAAAAATAATACATAATAGAAAACAACATTTAATAAGTAATATAAAATTTATTCATAGTATTTTTTAGTATTACAAATTATGGAAAATGTATTACATAAAACTTTCGGATTTTGTTAACATTGAGAATATAAAAATGCTATATACGAAGTGAAAGGGTGAAAGAAAATATAAATAGAGAATAGGGTGGGATAAAATCAAAATCAATTGTCCTTTAAGAGATAGGACTTACGCAGTTGAACAAAAAAACCAGTAGCATGAAGCACCAAACTCTTTAAAGTATGATCTTCTTGGCAAGCTCTCATGTGTTTGGTTTTACATCTCAAGTGCGTAACTCCTAAGAGAATTATATTGAATATAAAAATAAATATGCGAAATTATTAGTAATTATAAATTATATAGATAGGAATGTAAATAAATTGAATTAATCTCTTTTTTGAAATCAAGTTATGATATATAATAAGAAGGAGTTGGAAATATAGTGGGGGAAATGACATCAAGAGAAAGAGTTCTTGCAATGCTCAACAGAGAACCTGTGGACAGAATTCCGGTAATTTCAGGATCTGCAATGGTAGTAGAATACATACAAAAAAGTGGAGTAACGTGGCCGGAATATCACAGGAATGCTGAAATGATGGTAAGTGTTGCAAGCCTGATGCATACGGATGCAGGGATTGATAATATTGTCGTGCCCTTTGGCATGTTTATAGAATCTATTGCCCTTGGACTTGAAGTTAACATGGGAGCAATCGATATACAGCCTTCAGTCAGAAGTGCCTTTGAAAAACCTGAAGATGTAAATTATGAACACTTTCTTGAAGACATATATGTCCAGACTACAATTGAAGCCATAAAACTTGCAAAAGAAAAATTTCCTGATGCGGCAATCTGTTCTTTTCTTGTAGCTCCTGTCACTTTGGCAGGAAATCTAATGGGAGTAGAAAAACTTCCTGTGCTCAGTCTAAAATGCTTGAAACAGGAAAAGAAGATGAAAGAAATGCAGGAATGGATCTCTACCACCCTCCAGATAAACAAAATTTATGCCAGGGCCTGTATTGAGGCAGGAGCAGATGTGCTTTATTACTCAGATGCTTCTGCGTCTCCTAGTCTTGTTATGCCACAGTTTTATTACAACGTGGCAGTTCCTGCAACAAAGGAACTTGGAGATTTCATCCATTCTCTGGGTTGTCCCTGGGAACTGCATATCTGTGGGCAAACAACGCCAATTATTGAGGGTATGGCAGCTACGGGCGCAAATTGCCTCAGTGTTGAGCAGGCTGTCAAGATGAATGAAGCAACAAAACTTGCAGGTGAAGTACCAGTGGTTGGGAACGTGACTCCACTTCTTATGGTTGAAGGTACAGAAGAACAGATTAGAAGTGAGGTAAGAAGAGGCCTTGATGGCGGAGCGAAGGCAAGCATGCTTGGCTGCGGTACTCCACCGCGCAGCACTTCGGACAGGCTTAAAATGTGGGTCAGAGCCGCGAAAGAGTGGTCAACCGAGAACCTATAAACCGGTCGGAAGAATCCGACATTTAGAATAGATTCATAAGAATAATTAACATACCTGAACCTCCAAATTTAATAGGAGCTTGGAGGTTTCAGGACACCTGCCCTTCCGGTTTATATAATTCGATAATATCAGTAGTTCGCTAAAATC
>DADO01000087.1:0-3633 GCA_002509325.1 Methanosarcina sp. UBA402
ATCAGGCAGAAAGAGATATCAGGAGGATGAATCTTCAGCAGAAAATATCAGGGACCTTCAGGGCCATACAAGGAGCGGGAGCTTTCTGCAGAATTAGGGCGTATATTTCTACAATAAGAAAGAATGGTTTGCCTGTTTTTGAGGGTATTCTTGCGGCGCTCAAAGGAGCGCCGTTAACTATACCCTGAATAGTTACGAGATAACAAAAATAGAAATCGGGTCGAAGGAAAGGAATTTCTTTTTGGAATAACTTTCCTTCCAGATTAATTTACGCCCTTGCTTTCATCTTGTCTATTATTATGTAGTCCTTGATGGCACTTACGGAATCGAAAGGAATAAGGATAAAGTTATTCGCTTTCCTGTACTTGGAAGTGTCAAAATTGGGATTCGGGGCGACCAACATATCAATAATACTTCCCCCTTTAATCTCGACTACAATGTTGCTCAGCGTTCCTATCTCTGTTCCATCAGTAGCCATTACCTGTTTGTTAAAGAGGTTCCTTGCAAATTCCTTCGACATTTTATCATATCTCCGTTAGCAGCGTGTTATATGGTTTGGGTAAAGCTGGCATTTCACTTTGAATATTTTATTCCATTTGAAACGAGGTTCTTTAAAACTTTTTCCTTTTAAAAATTGAGCATTTAAAAAATGTTCTTTTGGAAACTACTCATTTACTCATTCAAGAATTACTCATTTACTCCTTCAAAACTATTCATTTACTTTTTTAAAAACTACTCATTTAAGCTTTTACCTGTAACCGACATAAGCACCTGTATCTGTGAGTCTCTGGCCTCCCTTAAACTGCGCCTCGATCTTTTTGTAGAACTGAGCAATATTCTCCGTAATCGTGGGTTTTACATTCTTCAGAGCTTCCCTGAAGTGTCTCATTTCTACATATTCTACATCGAAGTTCTCCCTGAGAGCAATCATTACGGCTTCCCTGCACACGGACTCGATATCAGCACCCACATAACCTTTAGTTATATCGGCAAGGGTTTCAAGGTCAACGTCTTCAGCAAGGGGCGTGTCCTTTGTGTGGATCCTGAATATCTTAAGTCTGCCTTTCCGGTCAGGAGAACCTATAAAGACCAGCCTGTCAAAACGGCCAGGCCTAAGGATTGCAGGGTCCAGAAGGTTAGGGCGGTTGGTTGCGGCAATTACCACTACATCTCTAAGGGACTCGAGCCCATCCATCTCGGTCAGGAGCTGGTTAAGTACTCTCTCTGAAGTGTGGCTGTCCGTAGATTCCATCCCTGGCATAGAAGCAACTGAATCGATCTCATCAAAGAAAATCACACAAGGAGCAACCTGCCTGGCTTTCCTGAAGGTTTCCCGGATAGCCTTTTCCGACTCTCCAAGCCATTTTGAGAACATCTCAGGCCCTTTAACGCTTATGAAATTGGCATTAGATTCCTTGGAAACAGCCTGGGCTAACAGGGTCTTTCCTGTCCCTGGCGGGCCGTAAAGCAGGATTCCCCTTGGAGCCTTTATGCCCATCTGAATGAACTTTTCCGGATTTTTAATAGGCCACTCCACAGCCTCAATAATAGACTGCTTTGCTTCATCCAGCCCTCCCACGTCATTCCAGCCAACAGAAGGCATCTCCACATAAATCTCTCTGAGAGCTGAGGGTTCAGCTTCAGTCAGAGCATCTTCAAAGTTTTTCTTGGTTACAACGATTTTTTCCAGCCTTTCAGGCGGAATTGCTTCTTTTTCCAGGTCCAGGTCAGGCAGATTTTCCCTGAGACACCGCATGGCAGCTTCCTGCACAAGAGCCAGCAGGTCTGCACCTACAAAACCCTGGGTCCTTTCAGCCAGATACATCAGGTATTTATTTGTCTTTTCTTTCCTTTCCCTTTCCAGAGCAGCTTCATCAACTTCGGTTTCGATTTCTCCGATCTCCTCGACTCCCGCATCTCTCTCGATAGGCATACCTCTTGTATGGATCTGCAGGATCTCAAACCTGTCCTTGGTATCAGGTACACCTATGTGGATTTCTCTGTCAAACCTGCCTGGTCTCCGGAGTGCAGGGTCAATTGCATCCACACGGTTGGTGGCTCCTATAACCACAACCTGACCTCTTTCTACCATCCCATCAAGCAGGGTAAGGAGCTGGGCAACCACTCGCCTTTCCACTTCCCCTGTTACGTTTTCTCGTTTTGGGGCAATGGAATCAATTTCATCAATGAAAATTACCGATGGCGCGTCCTGGGTTGCCTCTTCGAAGATTTTTCTGAGCCTTTCCTCACTTTCCCCATAGAATTTCCCTACAATCTCAGGGCCGGCAATGTAATGGAAACTCGCACCGGATTCATTAGCTACAGCCTTTGCAATTAGGGTTTTCCCGGTTCCGGGTGGGCCGTAGAGGATAACTCCTTTTGGAGGCTCGATATTAAGGTGAGCGAAAAGTTCAGGATGCTTCATAGGCATCTCTATCATTTCCCGGACACGCATGATCTCTTCCCCAAGGCCTCCTATATCTTCATAGGTAGTTACGCCCCGGGTTGCTTTTTCGTACCCCTGTACAGGCTTTTTGCGAAGTTCGATAACCGTTGCTTCCGTGATAAGGACAATAGTATTTGAAGGGTCAGTCTCAACCGCAACCAGAGGGATTACCTGGCTTGTAGTCAGGGACTCTGTCATTGGCTGGGACATCGAATTTATTATGGGAATAATGTCTCCCCTGAAAACCGGCCTTTTGAGGATATGCCGTTTTATAATCTCATTTGCGTGCTCCCCAAACTGAAGCTCAGGCCCCCCCTGTGTCATGCTTTCAGGAAGCGCCAGAATAAGTTTTTTTGCTTCCGAGGCTTCAACTTTCTTGATGGATACCTTCTCTCCTATGGAAACGCCTGCATTTTGCCGGATGAAGTTATCAATTCTAACGAGTCCCTGGTCCCAGTCCTGCCTGTCAGCTCTCCATACTTTTGCGGTGGTCTTTTTCTTCCCCCTTATTTCCACAATATCGCCTGGCGAGAGCTGAAGTTTCAGCAAAGTTGTAGGGTCAAGTCGGATAATTCCTCTTCCAAGGTCAATAGGATATGCCTTTTCAACCTTCAACTGTATTTCTTCCATAGATCATCCCGAAAATAGTTGTCTTTTTGATTGTAACTTTTATTCAATAATTACATAAAATAAACGGACACCAGGTTTTTCCGGACTGTGTATTATGGAATTACCTGTTTTCTATATAAGATGTCTTTTTATTTCAATGCCATTGATAATGGAGATTTTTATCCCGGAGAAATTGTTGCGGGACATCCCAGGCTTTAAATTTTCGGTCTAAATTCCTATCCTAAGATACCCCCTTTATGGCCTATACCCTTTCAGGACAATAATTTTGTCGGTTAAAGGTACATTTGGTAATCAGTAATATATTATATTATATTATCCGGGATATATTACCCCTTATTCCTCCCATTTATTAAATAAGTTTACCCTAACTCCAGATTCCTCTGAGGATTTATATATCTGAAGCTTCTGTGTATAAAATTGTTTAATCCTCAAAATAATCACTTAAACCTGATATCTTTTAACCCTACTATCAATAAATAAGGATCTTAAATTGTCAGGATCTTAAAATCAAGATCTTAATTTTAAAATCTTAAAGTCAGGATCTTAAATTATCAGGA
>DADO01000087.1:3875-4813 GCA_002509325.1 Methanosarcina sp. UBA402
TCAGGATCTTAAATTATCAGGACCTAAAATTATTAGAACCTAAAATTATCAGGATCTTTAGAATCATATACCTGACGAATGTCCAGGAATTGACAGCATGGACCTTGAAATCGCACAGAACAGAATTATAGATTTCATCCGGAACGAAACCTGTAAAGCAGGTGTAAACGGAGCTGTTATAGGTATCAGTGGGGGAATAGATTCGGCTCTTGCCGCAGTGCTCACTGTAAAAGCTCTGGGAAAAGATAAAGTGCTTGGAATTCACATGCCCGAGTCTGGCCTTACTCCCGTTGAAGATAGCAAAGATGCAAAAACCCTTGCAGACTGGCTGGGAATCGATTTTCAGAACATTGATATTTCAGGAATTATTTCAGCTTTCATGGCTGCTGATCCTGAGAGTGTATCTGCAGACCGGCTCTCCATGGGCAACCTTAAAGCGAGGATCAGGATGTCCGTCCTTTATCTCCATGCAAACCAGATGAACCGTATGGTCATAGGAACCGGCAATAAAACCGAGATCCTGCTTGGCTATTTCACGAAATATGGAGACGGAGGCGTAGATCTCGAGCCTATAGGCGGGCTTTACAAAACCGAAGTATGGGAGCTTTCTTGCAGGCTTGGGATCCCGGACTCTCTAATCACAAAACCTCCCTCAGCTGGGCTCTGGGCAGGCCAGACTGATGAAGCTGACCTTGGAGTTTCTTATGCAAAAGTTGATGAAATTCTCAAAAGGCTTGAACAGAACAAAGACCCAGAAACCATCCTGAAAACTCTCAGGGTTTCTGCAGAACAGCTGAACTCAGTCATGAACCGCATAAAGAGAAGCGAGCATAAAAGGAAAGCTCCTCCTGTCCCGCAAAATTTTTCAAAAAAAGCTTGATCACAAACTTTTTCAAAAAAAGTTTGATCAAAAACGGTGCAACTTTTGGATTTGAAAT
>DADO01000087.1:5019-7957 GCA_002509325.1 Methanosarcina sp. UBA402
CAACCGGCGCAACGGTTGCGCTTAAGAAGGCTGAATTACGAATAAAGGAACTGCCACCGATTTTTCTTAGCGGGCAGGATGGATATCTACATCAGATCTATGTTCCCTGACCAGAGGTTTTGCAAGGTGCCGGCGGGCGCAGGGTGGGACTTCATATAGTCCTGCTGCAAGGTCTCTTTTTATTTGATGCAGGATTTTTGAAGCGGCCTGAGTCTTGCATTTTTTACAGCGGAAGCCCTGCGCCTGTCCTGATGATTTCATGTGTTTTCCGCAGTTAGGACATTTCGGGTTTTCTTCTTTGTAAAGGGGGGAGAGCGTTTTTATTTCTATTTTTTCAATATTGAGGGTTCCTGAATTGACGCTTCCAGACAGTGCGACATTGTCTCCGGGCCTGAGTTTCCGTATAAGCAACCGGAAATTCTTTGTGGGTTCGAAGGCTGCACAGTCGATTTCATTTCCTTCCTTATCCCTGATGGGAAAGATAACATGCCCTCCGTGAATGGTTTTCGGAAATGCCAAAACCGTGCCTTCGAGCCTATAAGAATGCATGTCCTGAATTTCGGCGAGATTTGCTGCGTAAAGCAAGTGCATATCAGTACCCTGATTTGTCCTGTATACGGCAAATCGTCCAACAGGTTCACCTCTGATCAGGGATGCGGCTTCAGTAACTATTTCCTGATTTTCCCCCCTGATTCCAAAAAGCACAGGGTCGGCTGAGTGGGGTACGCAGACAACAAGCCTGTTTGTAAGATCCACGGTATCCCAGGTTTCAGGATAGGTCTTCCTGTCGGCTTCAAAGAAACTTTCCTTTTCTATCTCGCGCGGAGTTCCCCATCTTTCCTTTTGCCTGTAAGCCAGGTGCTCGAAAGTGTAGTCCCATTCTTCGAGGTTCAGCATAGCCCCGCAGGCCGCAAGGGCGCCTATTAGCCCTCTTCCGTTTTTGAAGCCCTTTGAGGAAATTCCACATTCAAAAATAAGGTTTTTTGCCTCCTCTATCTCTATCACACTCCTTACGGCTTTTTCCAGAAAGTTCCTCAAGACAGGTTTTAACTTTTCGTAGTCTTTCTCCAGGATAAAAACTGCGCCTGGATTGGTCTTTTCGCATTCCATGTGTGCAAGTTCTTTTATTCGGGACAAAACATGGGCAATCGCCCTTTCTGGGAAGTCAGTCTTGAGTTTCAGAGCTACTGCAGCGTTTCCTCTTGTTTTGTAGGGAATAGTAGGGTTCAGGCGCACAAGAAGCGGATGATCTTCCACAGTCCCGTATGCCTGCAGTTCTTCAATTAGTAGAGCTCCCAGATATGTTGTGCACATCCCTTCGTTTGAATCAGTATCATCAATTCCTATAATCATCTTTTTTCGGTTCCAATTTTCCTTTTATTTTCATAAATGCGTTTTGAATAATTGCAGTTTTCGTCACTCTCCGGCTTAATTTATCCATTGCGAATCCTCAAAAGTAAAGAAAAATATATATAGATGATCAAACAGAGATTAATACTGGAATGACAAAAGAAGTTCTCATACATCAAATTATTGATGTATTGTCACGTGCAGGCTTTGCACTTTCCGACCGCTGCAATATTCGCCCGAGGAGCTTTGACGTTGCCGCACGGAAAGGTGAAATAATATTACTTTGCAAGGTTTTATTTAATATTGACGGCCTGAACGAAGAAACTGCCAGGGAGATGAAGTACCTGGCCGAGTATCTTGGAGGTTCTGCTATTGTCGTGGGGGCAAAGACCAGGGATCAGATGCTTGAAGATAGCGTTGTATATATGCGTTATGATATCCTTGCCCTGAATGTGCAAACTCTCCATGACTACTTTATTGAAAATGTTCCTCCTCTAGTCTCAGCAGCTCCTGGTGGGCTATATGTCTCCATAGAAGGAGACCTCCTGAAAAAAACCAGGATTAATCAGTCAATGTCTCTTGGGACTCTTGCTACCATGATAGGGGTTTCAAGGAGAACTATTAGCAAGTACGAAGAAGAAGGCATGGATGCGTCAATAGATGTTGTGATCCAGCTTGAGGATATCTTTGGAGTTGAACTGGCAAAACCCATTAATATTCTAAAATCCTGCGGAAGCAGGAAGCCCCGGAAAAAAGTGGAGTCCATGGCCAAAGATCAGGAAAAACCTTCCTCCCTCTTGCCGGAAGACCTGATCCTTAATACCATATCCATGCTTGGTTATGACGTTCTTCCTACTGCACAGGCGCCTTTCAAAGCTATTTCACGAGACAAATCCTCAGTGATCCTTACAGGGGTTAGTGAATTCAATACAACTGTAATCAAAAGGGCCCATCTGATGAGCAGCATTTCCTACGTCACGGAAACCCAATCCGTATTTATAATCAATGGGCACTCCAAAATAAAGTCCGTGGAAAATACGGTACTGATCGAGAAAAAAGAACTTGACAGGATAAGTGATTCTCAGGAGCTTCTTGATTTCATAGAAGAACGTAAGGAAACCCGTGAAAAATCATGAGCTTCCATTTTTATCTCAAATTATTTATCTAGAAGAGGCTTTGCCATTTTCTACCAAATTATTTTATTTTCAATAATATTTGATAAAACTATTTATTTTGCAAAAAAATTGTTTAAAATAATTTAAAATTAATTTAATGCAATTTTATGCCATTTACTCTCATTATAAAGATTTTTAATCCGAAAATAAAGGAAAAAACCCTATTTTAATTTTAAATACATAATTAATATTTATATCTACAATAATTCATCAAGATAGAGTTTTTCATTTTTAGTATTCTAAATCTAATATCTATAAAGAGCCCAGCTCAAAACTAAAAGTTCCCTTTCCCGGTATTGAATTTAGAATCCATATATCGAACATAAATAACAATCAGTTATAACCGAAGATTTCTGATCCTGAAAATCGTTTTAAATCGTTCCAAATCGTTATAACCTGACTTTGACAGTAAG
>DADO01000102.1 GCA_002509325.1 Methanosarcina sp. UBA402
TTACTGTCAAAGTCAGGTTAAAAAAGCGAAATAATTTTAGGATAAAACAGTTAAAAAGAATTTATAATACAATATACTCTGTATATTATTGCCATTACTCGTAACCTGATAGTTGTAGTAAGTGGAATAGAGCCTAGTTCCATTGGTTTTACAAACTTACATGTCCATGTTGAGCCTGTCCAGGTCCAACCTGAAGAAGTCTGATGAGTTTTAGGATCTGCAAAATCGGCATTAATAGAACTTGTTTGATATACATCCCCATTTTCATTATTGTTAAATGAATTGTTAGTTACAGAAAGGTTTGCTCCTACAAGATCAGCAATCGCATACCCTGTTCCCGTCTGAGAAATTATAGTATGTTGAATTATATTTGTAAAAACATTATCTTTTATTATTGTACCTTGCCCTCCAGCTTGATTTCTAAAGGCGTTATTTCTCATCCCATCAAAAACATTGTTATAAATCTGAGTGCCCTTGAATCCATCATTAACTATGCCTCCTGTAGATGGAATATTATAACTCTGTCCTGCCTCATAGAACAAATTGTGATGAATTAGAACATCCTGAATGTTTGAGACTCCTGCATCATAGGCAATTAACCAAACACCTCCTCCCCATGTTCTATTAAGGATATTATTATAGATCTCCACGTTACCTACAGTGCCTTTGGAATCTTCAATCTGGATGCCAGCATTCCCCCCACGAGCATCCAATTGCGCATCTATAACATTGTCATGGAATCTGACATTTGCAGAGTTCCAGATCCTGAGGCCACTGTTTGTTCTTGTAGTTATTCGATTATTGAAACATTCAATATACTGACTCTCAATGCCAAAGAAGCCTTCATGTCCGAGTCTGTAAACAAGATTATTATAAAATTTAATGTTTTTGCTTCTTTTAGTTCTCAGGCCATCTCCTAGACTATCGTGAAAAGTGCAGTTATAAACCTGTAAATTATCACAATCGGCCACATGGATGCAGTTGTAAAACCCTTCACCAAGTGGAGTTTCCGAATTTCCATTACTGTTTGCATTAATTTCTAAATTTCGAATTGTGACGTTTTGAACGCAATTTCCTGAGATTAATGGTTTCCATGCAGGCCATCCAGCGTGATCTGGAATTGTAATTACAGTTCCAGGCTCACCTTCTAAAATGGTGTTAGATTGAAGAATAATTGAGTCTGTCAAAATATAAATTCCAGCAGGAAGGTGAATTCTACCTCCCTGCTGAAGCTCCTGATTAATATCATTTTGGATTACTGCTCCAGCTATCCCAGGTGACAGTAACATAAATAGGATAATAGCAGAAAATATTTTCATTTTTTAAATCCCTTAAAGATTTGTTGTGAGATGGGTAGGCAAACCAACAACGTAATCCAACAACGAACTATAGTAGCTACAACCTCTTATAACAATTATTTAAACAATTCCATTATATTTTTAGATCCTTACACGTTAAATAGAGATCTGTAGAGACGATTTATCATTACCGAAGTGCGCCATGCTTGATATTTGAGGGAGAATCAAGGGACGTTTTAACGGTTGAAAGTTAAATAATAGAGTGGTGGGATTATGGTATCAGTGAGTAAGAAATGGATTTTAGATAATGTTCAAACGCTGTATTGTTCCAGTGGAATACTTGATCTTGAAGATATCAAGGATTTCGAGGAACTTAAAGAGGGTTTTGAAACAAATCTGAATCATATTGAAAAACTAGAAGTAGAGAAAGGGGAAAGGAGAGAAACGTTCCACATCCTTATTCCTGGCGGGTTTGGATGGGCTGAAGCGTTCCCTTTCACTGTAGGCACATACATCAGGCTCCAGTCAAGTATCACTCATCGATGATATAGCTATTATTGTCACTTTTTTTGCATCCTTCTCTAGTATTCCTGCTGCTTTCCTTTTTTTTAGGGCAAGAATAACTATTCTCAATAAATCTCTTTCCTCTTCCATCGCCACCTAGCCGGAAAATTAGACCGGTACCACAACTCGGACAGCTTGTGGGACGAGATTGGTTGCACTTTGATTCCCACACATGATCGCATTCTTTACAGAGAAATTCGATCTTGCATTCACCACTATTAACGTATTCTCCCCCAGAGATCTCGATCGCTTTTCCGTTGACAAGAGCATCAGCTACCTTCTGTCGTGCTTTTTGGAGGTCGTTCCAGAAAGTTTTCCGGGATACTCCCATTCTATCAGCAGCCTCGCTCTGCTCTATCTTGAGGAGGTCGCAAAGACGAATAGCCTCAAGCTCTTCTATGGATAGGTTGGTGATTTCCAGACAGCAAAGAGGGATTTCTCTGGGCTTATAATAGGTGGCCTTTGGAAAGCAAGATATCCTGCGCTTAACTTTATTGACCATCAAATTACACTTATGTGACACATAATAAATATCTATCGATCAATATATTTTACTTAAAGCATTTAAAATCTCGATTTTAACATCATCATTAAGGTTAGAGTAAACACAAACTATCATAATCAATAGCAATATACTTTCGAAACTGTTTCTTTAAAATAATTGGGGAAAACTTTTGGTACAATATGTAGAATAGACATTTGAAAAATATTATAATGATTACATAGTTTCTGGGATACTAGAAATCGAAGCTCGATCGCTTTTCCGTTGACAAGAGCATCAGCCATCTTCTGTCGTGCTTTTTGGAGGTCGTTCCAGAAAGTTTTCCGGGATGCCCCATCCTGTCAGCAGCCTCGTTCTGCTCTACATGGTGACGGTCGAAAAGACGAATGCTTCAAACTCTTCCAAGGACACGTTAATAATTACAAGGATACTTAGCAGATTTTCACAAAGTTTGTAATAAGTAGCTTTTGGGATTCTTGATACTCCGCTTAACTAATTCGACCGTCAAAATGCACAAAAGAGAGGTGATATAAATAATTAACGCTATAACAATTACTTATAGCTGAGGTTATCAAATTAGATCTGGATTTTTTAGATCTAATTTGACAATTGTTTTTTGTGAGGTAGCTCCCATATGTATTCTTGACTCCAATCAGTCCTATGCTATTCTATCAAATCAATCCAACCTAAGAAAATAGATACGTCCGCAGATAGTGAAAAAAAGG
>DADO01000089.1:0-1326 GCA_002509325.1 Methanosarcina sp. UBA402
CAATCATATACAAATTGACCATCTGGGCATTACCCAATTGTAGAATTAAAAGTAGTTATGAGACAGCTTCTGGGAAAAAGTTTTATCAAAAACTTATTGAGAAAAAGTTTTATCAAAAAAATTCAATATGACAGCAGCTTTTCGAATACTTATGAATAGTAAGACTTCTACAAATAAACACGAATAATACGACTCTTGCTGACAGTTATGAATAATAGGACCGGAGAAAGATGAAGATTTTAGCTATTTCTGATCCCCACGGGGATTATTCGAAGATAATGGAAATGATGGAAAAGGCAGGAGATTTTGACCTTGCAGTTATTGTCGGGGATATCACTGATTTCGGGCCCGATGAAAAGGTCGAAGAATTGATGGAAATGTTTGACAGGCCAGTGATTGCAATTCCAGGAAACTGCGACCAGAGAAGCATTCTAGAAGTCCTTGATGCCTCAAAGGCTATAAACCTTCACGGAAAAGCCGAGCAAATAGGGAATATCAGGTTTATAGGGCTGGGCGGCTCAAATCCTACCCCATTCAACACACCCTTTGAGCTATCAGAAGAAGAAATTGAAAAAATCCTTGAAGGAATGGTCTGCTCTGCCGAAAATACAGATGACTGCGGAACCATAGTGCTTCTGACTCATGCCCCTCCTCACGGCGCAAGGGATGAACTTCCTTTCGGACACGTGGGCAGCAAGTCTATTCAGAAATTCATTGGCAGGGTTGACCTGATCGTCTGCGGTCACATCCATGAGGCAAAAGGCCTTGAGCAGGTCGGAAAGACTGTAGTGGTAAACCCGGGCGAAGCCTGTAAAGGTTCATGCGCCCTTATTAAGCTTGAAGAAACAGAAGGTAAACCCATTGAAGTTGAATTTGTAGAGGTATAAATAGTCAGATTCAATAACAGCAAAACCTCGATTTATAAATCTCAATCTATAATCCAGCTTCAGTCAGGTTTAGCAAGTTTCCTAAGGTGTAAATTGCCTGTAAGGAGTTTTCTCAGGTTTAGGAGTACCTGTAAAATATAATACAGATCGATAAATCCTGAGATTTCTTCTTTTTTGGGGCTATATTCATTACCAGGGACATCCTTACTATATAATAATATTTTATTTTAGCTCGTCTTATTTAATTCACTTTGCAGTTAGCTCGTCTATTTAATTCACTTTGCAGAAAAGAATAATATTTCTTAGAATTATTACTTTACTACCAGTAATTTTACTTAATACACCTTACTACATTACTTTACTACCAGTAATTTTACTTAATACACCTTACTACATTACTTTACTACGAGCCCATCCCAAAACCCATTTTATTCTCACA
>DADO01000089.1:1499-4570 GCA_002509325.1 Methanosarcina sp. UBA402
ATAAAAGTCTCAGAATCATTTTCATGATTGGAAACTCAATTGGTCATTTGGAATTCGAAAATTTAGAGACGCAATCTCGAGTTTTGGGTGACTCTATTAGTAATTTTACTACCATGTGATTATTCACCTTTATCACTCAAATCTATTCACTTGCCTTTATTATTTTACTTGCGTAAAAACAAAGCCCATATACAATCAAAAACGCTTTTAGGGTTACGTTTTTAGGGTTGCGATTACAGAATTGTTGCTAATAACAGAATTAAGCGACAGATGTCGGAGAAAACGGATAGATAGCATTTAAATAAGGGCTCTGTAGAGAAATTATTTAAATCAGTTTTAAATAGAAATTTCTTGAAACTGGGCTCTGGATTATCTGGATTATATACTGAGGGCTCTGAACTACACATTGAGAGATTAAGGGGTTAAGCTATGGGCATTATTGAAGATTTTGGTTTCGATCCGGTTTTTATGGATTTCATGAAAAAACTGGCCATAGCCTTTCTGATAGGGATAATGGTAGGTATAGAAAGGGAGCACAGAACCACTGAGCACGAAATTTTTGCCGGGGTGAGAACGTATAGCATAACCTGCATAACAGGCATGTTAACTGCTTTCGTAAGTGAGGCAACAGGAGTGGGTTTTGTCTACGTAGCTGCGCTCTTTTTTGGAGCGATCTGTTCCATAATTACCTATTCCAAAATCTTTCTCTTCAATCGGATCGGAGTTACCAGCCCTATAAGTCTCTTTTTCATTTTTGTTATGGGAGTCCTTGTGGGCTTTAACTACGGCCTATTTGCTATCACCTCTTCAATAGTTGTGGCTTTTCTTCTAGTCCAGAAAAAGCCTCTTCATCAGTTTGCAGGAAACCTGACAAAAGATGAGATCTACAATGCCATACAGTTCCTGGCTGTGGCTTTTATACTCTATCCGGTGATGCCAGATAAAGAGTTTTTTGGAGTTATAAATTTCAGGTCTGCAATCCTTATTGTGATTCTTGTTTCACTTATCAGTTTTTTAAGTTACATGCTCCTGAGAAAGTTCGGCACGAAGCGCGGAATAAACTATTCAGGTTTCGTGGGAGGCTTTGTGGAAAGTGAATCCACAACAGTAGCACTTGCAGGCTTCTCAAAAAGAGCAGAGGAGATGGTAGATCCTGTACTTACAGGAATCTTGCTCTGCAATATTTCCATGCTTATTCGAAATCTTGTATTAGCCCTGATAGTTGACCCAACAGGTCAGACAACTCTTTATATGCTTCCTCCCCAGGCAGTGATCATCCTTGTTTCCATAATAATAGCTCTCAGGCATAATAAAAAATTCTGCCCAATAGATGGAGGAGAACTTAAAATTGAATCTCCTTTCTCACTTGGCCAGGCGTTTAAATTCGGCGTTGCTTTTACCCTCATCCTCGTAATAGGAAGCTTTGCCTATAAGATTGCAGGGACTGCTGGAATTTACGCCACTGCCCTTGGCGCTTTTGTCAGCAGTTCGGGAGTAATAGTCTCAGTAACCTTACTGGCCGTAAGTGAAAATATCTCCTATGCGACCGCAGCGAACACCGCAGTGCTTGCAAGTCTGATCAGCACGGTTAATAAGATTCTGCTTTCGAAAATTTCCGGTTCTTCCAGCCTTTTCTCTCTTGCAAGGAACAATTTCGGGATAATTGCGGTTATTGGGACTCTTGCTTTACTTTTGTGGAACGTTATATAATCAGGGCCGGATACGAATTTTTGTCATCATAAAAATTGATTAACTATGTAACTATTATTAAGAGTTCATGAAAAAAGTTAGATTTTAAAATGATACTTTGACCTCATAAGTAGTGCTTACAATCTCGTAATAAATAGTTATTCGCGAATATCTTAATATGAGAGTAAAATATTAAAAGTATTAATAAGTATAACTTATATTAAATGAATTAATAAGTTAAACATCAATTGCTGGGGAGTACGGAAACAAGTTTCGGAATTTTCAAAAGGGGGGGTGCTTATTAAAAAAGATAATGATTAAAAATGGGGTAAATATATTAAAGGTACGTACAATCTTGAAAATGAAAAATAGGATTCAAAATGCCCTTAAAGAAAAATTACAATGACGCAAAGTACTTATTCCTGTAAAGATCAATAAAGGTTAATTAAGTATAAACGGTTGAGCTTCAAATGGATATAGTTTGAAAACTGCTTGAAATCTTCGAGTTGAAGTATTAATTTCCGAAATTTCATAATCTCAAAATGTGGGGAATAAAATGAAAACAAAAATAATTGTGCTGCTTCTTATATTCGGCGCCGTTTTACTCTCGGGATGCGCAGGGAATGAACAGCCCTCACCAGAGGAGAATGCAACCCCTGAAGAAATCACAACTCCCATGGAGAATACAACTGCTGTAGAAACACCGGAAGAAAATGTAACTGCTGCAGAAACGGAAACACCTATGGAAAATTTGACTGCTGCAGAAACCGAAGCCCCGGAAAAAAATGTAACTTCGGAAGAAAAAGAAACTAAGGGAATTGTCAAAGTCTCAAGTTCTGGTATTAAACAGACTCCCTATACTGTAAGACTGGACTATTATAAAGCAAGTCCCTCAAGTCTTGAAATAAAAAAGGGAGAGACTGTTGCCTGGTTAAATATGCAGGACAACCCGAGAAGGGTCTTTACTCTTGTGAGTGAAGAAAATCTCTTTGAGAATGAAAACCTTGTATACAGGCGCTCTTTTGCCTATACCTTCAACGAGACCGGAGAATATCACTTCAGCATTGTAGGTCAGCCCAAGATGGATGTCAATGTTAGTGTGGTTGAATCCTGAAATATAGCTCCTGAAATATTTCCTGAAAACTGAAGGATAGAAATTCCAGGGTAAATTGAACTTAATGTAGTGCTAAAATAGTTTTATTATCCCTAAAATATTTTTATTATCCCTAAAATATTTTTTATTATCCCTAAAATATTTTTTATTATCCCTAAAATATTTTTATTATCCCTAAAATAGTTTAAGAAGGGAACATGGATTTTGCAGGAAAGAGTAATAAATTTCCTGGCAAATCTATTTTCGGTCGTGTACGTGAGTTATTGAT
>DADO01000054.1 GCA_002509325.1 Methanosarcina sp. UBA402
ATTGAGATAGCTGAATAGTTACACTGATTTTTTATGACATGATCTTTTGTAAGCTGACTTTTTATACCAAACCTTTCATGGGCGAACCATTCAGAAGTTATCCGGATAGGAAAGTAGATCTGCAGGGTTATAGAGTTTTCTTCCTTTTCTGGTCAGATAGAGGCGTGTCCACAGGACAGCTACGAGAGGTTGCAAAACTGCAACCGGAATCAGGATTGTAATCACTGCCGCTAAGAGGTTTTCTGAGCCTATAAATTCGCTGATACGGCTGATGATCAAAGAAACCCCGATATAGAGTGTCCAGATAAAGAAAACATCCAGCTTATTATTTTTAAAGAAGGAAAAACCCGCACTCAAAGCCTCAAGCGGCCCAAGCTCGTCGATAACAAGGGCATATGTGCTGAGAGAAAGTACGACATTTATAATTATTATGTGCAATGCCCAGACAATGACTCCTATAGCCAGCGCGGTCATGCCATGTATCGAAGAAGCCTCCGGATTTTCAATTAGCATACTCAGATCCCCTACTGCAAGGGCTCCGGGTACCAGAAATATAATTCCTACAAGCAGAAGCAGGCCAATCAGCAGGACTGTCAGAAAAAACCTGAAGACGTTTTTCGAACCCGAAACCAGCATATCCGAGAGCACGGTATCTCCGGTTTCAGAGGCTTTTTTTGCCATTCCTATCGCTCCTGCTGTGAAATAGGACTGCACAAACATCGCAAACAGGAAAAATCCAAGAATTAGAAATACGGACAATGCGACGTTTTCACAAAACCCTTTCCATATCATTGTAAAAACTTCATAGTCAGAAAGAGTAGCAGGATCGATAATACTTCCGGTACTTGAAGTAAAGACCAACAAGACCATCAGCGCAAAGAAAAGGAAATAAAGAAACAGGTTAATAAGAAAGTTAAGTACAAACGGTATACAGATGTTTAGATTTCTAACCCAGCTTTTGAATCCTCTGCTTAGTATTGTTCCAAAATCTTCATACATGTGGTGTGACCTTCCAAATAAAGGCAATTTTCCTGAACCTCTCTTGCTAACCATGCCTTAACATATCGCAAAAGCATAGCTGGTTTACAGGCTCACAGATACCATTTTCGGATACATATGCAGAAGATAAATATATAATCTCTTATTTTCGTACAAATAGACATACAGGTGAATGAGGTATACAGGTAATTACCAGATGAATTATAGTTATTAATCTAATACCGATGATAATCAATAGAGTATAGGTGATGATATGAAAGAGCTGGAAAATTCCAAGTATTCTCAGGTTCCAGAAAATCCCGTTACCGGCGGTGATGATGAAGAGGTCCTGGTTTTAGGTCACTGCCTGCTCAACCCCCTTGCAAGGGTAAAAGGGGTAAAACCAGCCCAGCCTGTCGATACGCGGGGCGCGAATATTATCCAGCTCCCCTGCCCGGAAGCTATATTTTTCGGCATGAAGCGCCGGGAAATCACTAAAGACCAGCTCGACCATCCTGCCTATCGGCGCTTTTGCAGGGAAATCTTTACCCATTTTGCGGACCTGCTTGAAGATCTCGCAGCCAGCGGCGTAAAAATAAAAATCTTCGGCGTCCCGAAAAGCCCCTCCTGCGGCGTGGAAATCACGAGCGTCGGCGGAGAGCCAGGTAAAGTAAAGGAATTCCACCACAGGCATGTGCCAGGGCCTGGAGTGTTTATGGAAGAGATTATAAAGGAGCTTAAAAAGAGGAATTTAAGGTTTGAGATAGAGGATGCGGGAAAATAAAAAGTCTTTGAATTCAAAATTTCTTTAATTATAAAAAGGATTTACAGTTTTCCCTAAAACTTGATTGTTAGAACTTTCCCTTTCTCCATTTTAAAAATAATTTGACTATCTCATTGACATTCAATTGTACTCCAGGGATGATTTGTGGACGTATTTCAAAATATTTATTCAATTTTTCGATTAAGGTCTCCTCAGTGTCAGATTCAGTCGCATTTTCTTTAAGAAAACTAAGTACTTCCAGAATCTCTTTCTCATTACTTAAACTTAATTCCATCATTTGATGCACTTCTTCCAGTAATGCTCTTTCGCTATTTCTGTTGATAACTGTTCCGAGAAGATCGCTTACTCTGTACTCTTTATCAGAACCATCAGGCATATACTCTTCAAACCCTCTCAGTTCTAGCTTGATCAGATGCTTGTAACTAACAGTTACATCGGGCTTATCAGGAAGTGGAATTTTTTCTGTAGCCTTTAGCTTTTCAAAGCTGTTGTTTATTTCTCGGAATTTTTTAAGGATAATAGCAAAATAATCCCTTCTTTGCTTCCCATTAACGTAAATACTTATTCTCTTCGCCTCATTGTCAGCTCTAACCACAGCAGAAGAATTTAAGTTCTTATCTTCTAGAATCACACCTGTACGCCAGCGTAAATCGTCCTTTATGTCCTTGCTCATTTTCACGATGAAACGCGGCATTACTATAGGAGGTAGAAAATCATAGTCAATTATAAACCTCAGAACTCCTTCATACTCAAACTCAAAATTCGGCTCCTGAATTTCCAATAAGCTAGGAAGGAGCATAGTATGATCATCAAGATCATAAGATAGCTCAAACTTTTTCATTAAACTAATAATAAAACCATATTGGTCTGGAGGATAGTAGAAGTCACCCTCGTTTCTTTGTTTTAGAATCTCAGGTAACATATTAAGTTTTAAAACGCCTCTGGATTCAACTATATCTTTAGAATTGACAATTTTATATACAGCATTGGTTACCCATTCAGGTTCAAGAACATGTGTGTTCAAAAGAGGTATATCTCTAAAATGAATAATTACCCCCAGGTCGTGAAGGAAATCAACAAGAGTATTCTGTTTTGATTCATCCTTGATACCCTCATTCTCACACATTTGCTTATATTCTTTATAGTCTATGAAATTAAAATACTCACAAGCATTTTTATCCTCAATATTTGAAGGACAACTTGGACATATTTTTTCAATCCTGCTCTTTACATTAAACCAGCTTTTAGGCCACGTGGTTTCGAGGTGTTTTACCTTCGTCAGTTCCTCTTGCAAAGCTTTCGAGAACTCTTCAACTCCTTCATTCGACTTACAGGACAAACGGTAAAAACCTTTAATGGAAGGATATTTCTCATGAAGGAACTTTCTGTTAAGTTCAAATGCAGGGTTTTCATCAATCTTATTAATCACAACTAAAACAGGGGAATCTCCTCCGAAATTTTCAATGAGTTTAAGCCAGTATTCAGGTTTTTCGTCCTTTCTTCCATCAAGCACAAGAATGTAAAGACTCCTTTTTGACAAAAAGAATTGGTGGGTAGAATGCATGATTTCTTGCCCGCCAAAATCCCAAAAATTAACTTTTATTTCTTTATCTTTATATTTGAATTTCCAGCCCTTGATATTAATCCCCTGGGTCTGGTGCTCATTTCCATCAAAACCTTCACCTAAGAGCCTTTTAACCAGTGAAGTCTTACCCGAACTCCCTTCTCCAACAAGCAAAACCTTAACTTCATTTAACGGTCTTTTTTCCTCTTCAAAAGATTTAAAGTAGTTTCTAATCTCCTCTATGCCTTTTTCCATAATCTCTAATGGAAGATTTTCAAGGGGGTTTCCGTCTAAGAAAAGTTCAGTAAGATTTTTCAGTT
>DADO01000086.1 GCA_002509325.1 Methanosarcina sp. UBA402
GTGATTTTTTCACTTTATTTTTGATTAAAATCGATATGCTCCGCTATTTAATCCTTAACTCATCTTTCAAAATAGCTTACTAAAACTTAAACGGAGTAAATAATCTGAACAATTCAAGAAATGACTTTTGTGGTTTCTTGAGTAAATTTAGTCTTCTCATTTGATATAGAATTATAATTTTGTGTAGTGATGTTACACTTACTTTTATCACTAGATTTTGAAACTGAGTCCAAAAAATGTTAAATTGATGGGAAATGGCAGAATTTAGATATCGAATGGAATGTATATAGACTTCTCAGAATAGAAAAGATGTTTCCAATACTTTCAAGGCCATACAGAAAGAGTAAAACTTTTGGTTTAATTAGGCTGGACTTCAAAACTTTCTTGAAATACATTAATAGAAATTTTTATACGTATAAAAATATATAAAAACTTATATTAGGAAAGATTAATAACTTTTCTTTTAGCATAAATATACAAAGTTGTTCTACTTTCTTTTATCCCATACCTTTTAATATTCCAAATACCGTAACTATGAGAACTTACGCGTGCTAATCACTTCAGGTGACTTTATCAATGTATTCTGACCGAATTAATGTATTACCCCCATATCTTTTTGCAGCTATCGATGAAGCAAAGGACGAACTAATTGCCAACGGAGTTGACGTGATCGACCTTGGAGTGGGAGATCCTGACCTGCCGACTCACCCGCATATTGTCGAGGCGATGCGAGAAGCTGTCTGTGACCCAAAAACGCACCAGTATCCTTCTTATGCCGGAATGCCGGAGTTCAGAAAGGCAGCAGCGGAATGGTGTAAAAAATACAAAGGAATTGAGCTTGACCCTGCAACTGAAGTCCTTGCTCTAATAGGATCAAAGGAAGCGGTTGCGCATATCCCGCTCGCTTTTGTCAACCCTGGAGATGTCGTGCTTTACACTGATCCGGGCTATCCGGTTTACAAAATAGGTACGCTTTTTGCGGGTGGAGAACCATATCCACTGCCGCTTAAAGCCGAAAACAATTTCCTGCCTGACCTGGATTCAATTCCTGCGGACATTCTTAAAAGGGCAAAACTTTTCTTCTTTAATTACCCGAATAATCCAACTGCTGCAACCGCAGACATGCAGTTTTTTCAAAAGGTCGTTGAGTTCTGCAAAAAACACGATATCATTGCAGTGCATGACAATGCTTACTGCCAGATGACTTATGACGGGTACGAAGCTCCCTCTTTCCTTGCTGCTCCCGGAGCAATGGATATTGGCATGGAACTCTATTCACATTCCAAGACCTACAACATGACAGGCTGGAGGCTTGGGTTTGCAGTCGGAAATAAAGACTTTATAAAGGGACTCGGAAAAATCAAATCCAATGTGGACTCAGGCGTCTTTGACGCTATCCAGATCGCGGGGATTGCAGCCCTTTCCTCTTCCCAGGACTGTGTAATAGAAACAAATAAGATTTATGAGAAAAGGCGGAACGCTCTCATAGAAGGGCTCGAAGCTATGGGTCTTGAAGTAAATTCGCCAAAAGCCACCTTCTATGTCTGGGCGCCTGTTCCAAAAGGCTTTACCTCAATAAGCTTTGCAAAAGTCCTGCTCGAAGAAGCCGGAATCGTCGCAACACCTGGTGTCGGGTTTGGAGATGCCGGCGAGGGCTACATCAGATTTGCCCTCACAAAGGAAGTCGAGAGGATTAAAGAAGCTGTTGAAAGGATGAAGAAACTGCAATTCTAAAATTCTAACTGGCTACAATCTGAGAAGTTCTGAGCTTCTGAACTTCTCAACTGTTCTAGGAAATTAAACAATACCTCTGGCTGGGTATCGTTTTCTATTATTCTCTATTATATTCCACTGTTTTTATTATATTCTACTGTTTTTATTATATTCCACTGTTTTTATTAGATTTCACTATTTTTAATACATTTATATTTATATTTATACTCTTAATATTTTCCTATCATTTTCTGTCAAAAAAAATATTTTTCCCGGTTACACTCAGGGGAATTCCAAAAACAACATCTGCGTCAAGTAAGCCCGAAACTCTAGCTGCTGCACCAACCGTGTACATAACCCTGTTGTCAATGCAGAAATCCTTGGCTTTTGCAACAGCTGCGCCTACAGCAATTCCCAGGTCTACGTATTTGAACATGCAGTTTGGGCCCATGAATTCTACTTTTACCTTTTGCCGGTCCAGCATCTCTGCACAGGTTTCAAACCCGCAAGCTCCGCAATTCAGGCCTGCAGCCCCGCTGGTTTTAACTCCTATGAGTACCGCTGCCCCAGCGTTTTGAAGATTTGCAGCATCCCTTTTCAGAAAAACGAAGCCTTCGCCTTTTTGATCTGCCAGCCTTTCCATTGTTGAGGCAAGCACTTCAACATCTTCTTTTTCTACAAGTGCAGTCACTATATCATCCACACCTTTTGCTTTTGGGGCGGTTCGTGCAGCCAGGAGAATGCTCTTTGCGAGTGCGTCAAGCACATCAGATTCAGGATTGAAGATCATGCACAGGTATTGGAACTATGCGTGCTTAAGTATTTCGCAGCTTTTTAAAAAAGTGAGTTGAATTTTTGAAGACGTCGTTGAAATTTTTAAAAATTACAGAAATTTAAAAGGTTATTGGAATTTTAAAAAGATCGTTGAAATTTCTAAAAAGGTTATTGGAATTTTAAAAAGATCGTTGAAATTTCTAAAAAGATTATTGGAATTTTAAAAGCTAAAAGATTCTCCATTTGCAGGTGCATATGCATCTACACCAATTTCTTCAGAAATCCACTGCGCAAAGATTTCGGTATTATCTCCATGCACTACAAAGACTCTTTCAGTACCTTTTTTGCAAAAATTCTTCACAACCTTTTTCAGATCGCTATCCCCACTGTGGGCGGAAAAATCGTATTGTTCTACCATGGGTTTGAGAGCAAGGACGTCATCCCTGGTCTCGACAAACCCGTGCTCAAGAGCCAGCCTGCCGTTCGTACCTTCGACCTGGTAGCCGGTAAGCAGGACTTTTGATTTCGGGTCTTTGTAAAGTCGGCTTAAGTAATAAAGTATCGGCCCCCCGTTCAACATTCCGGCTGTAGTAACAATGACCGAAGGCTCTTTAAGGAACGAGTCTCGCTGCCTGTCATTTACTGAAATTGCATACTTAAAAGCCCGGTCAAGAAGATCCGGATTTCTCAGGTATTGAGGATGTTTTTTGAGAATTTTATAGGCATCCCTGCCCATGCCATCCACATAAGCCCGAATTCCGTGAGCGTAAAGCAGCATAAGAATCTCCTGAGTCCTGCCTATTGCAAAGGCAGGGATAAGGGCAGTGCCTCCCATATCCAGAGTGTCCAGGACCGATTCGATAAATCTCTCTTCAGTTTCCTTTCGCGGGACATGATCTTCCCCGAAATACGTACTCTCAAGAATCAAAGTATCGGCTTCTGGAAACTCGGTTGCCCCAGGCACAAGCCTTGTCTCGGTCAGGCTGAAGTCTCCAGTGTAAAAAAGACTTTCACCTGATTCGGATTCCAGATATATTCCTGAAGCTCCAGGGATATGACCAGCATCATAGAAGCAAACCTTGTATCCATGAGTCTTGAAAAGCTCCCCATAATCCTTTTTTTGGGTTCTATGGGTAAGTTTCTGGAGGTCTTCAGGGTCAAAAGGAGCTACGCCTGAGAGAGTGGTTTCTGCAAGTTTCAGAGTATCTTTTCCCAGCAGGAAAGTAAAATCTGCAGTCGGCGGGGTCATGAAAACTTCAGGGTTCTGATACATCAGGTTAGGGACAGCCCCACAGTGATCAAGATGCCCGTGTGAAACAAGCACGACCTTCGGTTCCATGCCATTAAGAGGATATTCGGGGATATCTCCTGCTTTTATACCGTAATCTAGCAGGACTTCATCATTTGCAAGCAAACCCGAACGTCCGACTTCCCTGCATCCGCCTTTAAAAGTAATCTCCAGATTAAAACCCCTTGAAATTTGCTTTCTATTTACATCCAGACTGCTTTACACTAATGGCTATCCTTATTCAATGCTGATTGGCTATCCTTTATTCAATGCTGATTGACTACCAGATTGTTTATTTGTAGATTTCTCAATCCCGAATAAGCCATTCTCAAAAAGCTTTATAACATAGATCTGGTTTTAGAGTCCTTAAAAGTTGTGATAAGTAGCTCACCTACATTCCGCAGGTAAACTATTTTTCGAAAATCAATCTTTTTCCTGATATCGTTTTTGGAACAAATTCAAGCAATTTAGATTCTTAATTGGCCTTGCACCGCATAAAGCTTTAGCTGGCCCGCCTTATCTAAGAAAAATAATCTGAAAACAAGCGCAGGATAAAAACTCCAACTCAAAAATTATAAACTATCGTTTTTGGAGTGCAATTTATATCATTGAGTTTTATGATTTCTCATTCCTGACGACCATGACAGGGATTTTTGAATTTCTTACTACATTTTCTGCAACACTTCCCATCAGAAACTTTTCGATCCCAGTTTTTCCGAGTGTACCCATTACTATCAGGTCCATGTTATTATTCTCTGCAAAGTTGATAATTTCTTCACTCGGGTGCCCCTCTAAAAGAACCTCTTTTACCTCCACTCCCGAATCCTCTGTAATCTTTTTAACTCTTGACAGTACTTTCTTTCCCTCGCTTATTATCAGTTCGTGAACTACCTCCTTGCCAGCAGTCCAAGTTTCAGAAATTATAGAGGGCGTATCCACTACGTAAAGGGCGTGTACAGTGGCTCCGCTGAGCTTTGCAATCTCAATACCGCAAGAAATAGCTCTCTGAGAATTCTCGGACCCGTCTGTTGCAATCACTATATTTCGGTATAAGTCATTTGACATACATTGTTCTCCATTACAGATCTTAACTTGCATTCAACTTTCCAACTTTCTTGAAAAATTATAATGTAATATAAACGTAAGAAGTAAACACCAGCTATTTGCCCATAAGCTATTGTCCATAACTTCCTACTGGTTGCCAAGAAATGTAGACTCAAACGTGTAAACTCTAAACGCCTTATAAAATAATGCACTTACTTCGCATTAAATATGAGTGCGTGAGATAGTAAGAAAGTGGGCAGTTCTGGAAAAAGTTACTTACAGCTTCTTATGAATATTGTTTTTTGGGATTAACTCTTAAAAATAGAAGGGAAAACAAAAGAAGATATTAAAAGTTACAAAGCTCGTAACTTTTACTTTACAACCTTTACTCCTGTAACCTTTACTCCTGTAACCTTTACTCCTGTAACCTTTACTCTTTATAGTACCCAATTTCTTCTTTTGTAAGATAACAGGCTGGGTCATCTGCCCAGACATTCCCGTGTACGGCTTCAGCCCGGACTCTGAAATTTCCATTGCAGACATCGAGCCATTTGCACCGGGTACAGCGGTCTCCGTGGGCTTTTATCAGGGGTTTTCGGTTTTTGAGCCCTGCCATGAGTTCATCGCTAAGGTCATTCCAGATTTCACTGAACGGGCGTTTCCGTACATTTCCAAAGGAGTAATGCCTCCAGAACTGGTCGGCATGTACTGAACCGTCCCAGGATACGCATCCTATACCTATTCCTGAGGAATTGCCCTGGTTCATGGAGAGAAGTTCAAATACCTCGGCAGCCCTTTCAGGATTTTCTTTGAGGAGCTTCATGTACAGGTAGGGCCCATCACAATGGTTGTCCACGGTCAGGACTTCAGCAGGAAAACCGCTTTCGTGCAGGCTTCTTGTCCTCTCAAGTATCAGGTCTACAGCCTGCCTGGATTCCTCAAGGGAGAGGTCCTCACTTACCATTTCTGAACCTCGGCCTGCGTAAACCAGATGATAGAAACATATTCTGGGAATTTGTTTTTCTTCAAGCAGGTCAAAAATTGCAGGAATATCCCTCACGTTTTGCTTGTTGATTGTAAAACGCAAGCCCACTTTTATGCCTTCTTCCTGGCAGCTGTGAATTCCCCTAAGAGCTGCGTCGAATGCTCCTTTCATTCCCCTGAATTTGTCGTTAGTATCTCTCATTCCATCCAGAGAAACTCCTACATAAGAGAGCCCAACCTCTTTTAGCTTTTTTGCCATATTCCGGTCAATCAGCGTCCCGTTTGTGGAAATTACCGCCCTCATCCCTTTTTCACGTGCATAAGCTGCAAGCTCAGGCAGGTCTTTTCTAAGGGTTGGTTCCCCTCCAGAAAAAAGCATTACTGGACTTCCGAAACTTGCAAGGTCATCGATAAGAGCTTTGCCTTCTTCGGTTGAAAGCTCGTTTTCAAATTCCATATCTTTTGCCTGGGCATAACAATGGACGCATTTCAGGTTGCAGCGTCGGGTCATGTTCCAGACCACAACTGGCTTTTTATCTTTTGAAAACTGCAGCAGGTGAGAGGGAAGTCTCTTTGATTCCCTTCCATAGCGGAGGGCATCAGAAGGTTCCACGGTTCCACAGTAAAGTTTTGAAATGCCTATCATGTTTTGTCCTTCAAAATTTCAAACTTAATTCTCTATAGCCTTTCAAGTGCTTCAAAGGTGGTTTATTATAGCTTTTATTTCAAAGTTGATTCTTTATAGCCTTTAACAGTGCTTCAAAGGTGAACTCGTCAGGAATTACTTTTACATCGACCCCATATTTCATCAGAGTATTTCCTGTAGGGGTTCCTATAGCTCCTACCACAGCCCTGTTAAGAATCTCTTTCATAGTTTCCTCTGCTCCCAGCTCATTCACATGCTTCATAAAGCCTTTAACCATCATCGAGCTTGTAAAAGCAAAAGCATCAATTTCCCCTGCGAGCGCGCGCTCGATCAGCTCTTTCTGGATTGCTCCTTCAGGAATGGTGAGCGTATACACATAGGTCTCATAAACGGTAGCCCCACAGTTTTCGAGCCCTTCTACTAAGACCTTGGTCCCATACGCGCTCCTGGCAAGGTCCATGATTTTTCCTTTTACCTCAGGGCAGAGAGCTTCTACAATTCCTTCTGAACTGTAATCTTCTGGCAGGAAAGAGTTATCAATTCCTATATTTATGAGTTCTTTTTCAGTGTTAGGCCCTATTGCAATTATCCGGGTTTTTTTAAGAGCTGCGATAAAGTTTTCTTTTTCAGTTTCAGAGAGCTTGTCAAGAGTAAAAGTTATCCCGTTTGCACTGGTAAAAACCACATAGTCAGATTTTCCGGCAATAACTCTCTTTAAGAAAGGGTCAAAACCCTCATCCCTTACATCTTCAAGTTTTATCATAGGGGCATACAGAGGCTTAAAACCGTAGTCTCTGGCAAGAGCCTCTGACTTTTCCCTGTAGCTTTCCGGCCTCATAATTGCAAGAACCGGTGTTTTTGTATTCTCCTGTTCTCCT
Organism: Methanosarcina sp. UBA402; assembly: GCA_002509325.1. Lineage (GTDB taxonomy): Archaea > Halobacteriota > Methanosarcinia > Methanosarcinales > Methanosarcinaceae > Methanosarcina. The sequence goes on from DADO01000086.1 coordinate 7,328, forward strand.
ATCATATCCTGATCCCTTCGCATCCGTTAAAATTCTGTCCCTGTGTGCTGTTCTCCAAGGACGTCATGAAGCTTGACAACATCTCCGATGACCGTAATGGCAGGAGCCTTCACTTTACGTTCCTTTGCAAGCTCTGCAATACTCGCAAGGGTCCCTACAGTTACCCTCTGGTCAGTCCTGGTGCCTCTCTCAATAATTGCAACCGGTGTGTCAGGATCTTTTCCGTGTTTCATTAGTTCTTCTACATTCCGGCTAAGCATTTTCACGCCCATAAGGATTACAATTGTTCCCCCAAACTTTGCCAGGGTTTCCCAGTCAAGCCAGCTCTCAGGTTTTGTGGGGTCCTCGTGCCCTGTTATGAAAGTAACCATAGAGGTATTTTCCCTGTGGGTTACCGGAATTCCGGCATAAGCAGGGACTGCAATTGCAGAAGTGATCCCTGGCACGACTTCAAACTCAATGCCTTCGGCAACAAGTACTTCGGCTTCCTCTCCCCCTCTCCCAAAGACATAGGGATCGCCTCCTTTAAGCCTGACTACCCTCTTTCCTTCTTTTGCCTTCTGTACAAGCATTTTATTAATCTCAGCCTGGGTCATGGTGTGGTTGCCGGCACATTTCCCGACATCGATTTTTTCCGCATTTGCCGGCATTGAGTCCAGAATAGTTTTTCCAGGAAGCTGGTCATAGATAATTACTTCAGCACTGTCAATCAGACGGCGGGCTTTCAGGGTGAGAAGCTCAGGGTCTCCAGGCCCCGAACCTACAAGGTAAACTTTTCCGTAATTTCCTGACATATTACGACGGTTCCTTTTTTCCTTTAATTCCTTATAGATAGTTTTTCTCTTCTGTATGTCTTTTCTTCTCTTCATATGCTTTCATATTTTAATAGATAAAATTTCTATCCTGGCTGGGAAGCCCAATTTATACAATTTTTACTTTCAGAGAAGAAAAAGCATCTTCTAAAAGGAAAGATTGATAGAAATGTAAATCTGTAGGGTTTAAAGGGCTTTTATAATAAATAGTATCGCATGTTAACATAGTTTTATCTACGTAATTTGTATATACCGACCCCTATACATCTCGACCTGCGGTTCTGTTCCTGAAACCTGCAGTTAAGATAACAGCAATCAATAAATAAGCCTTAAACAGTTAGTGAGTTCGATATGCTTCGCATAATTTTTCTTGGCACTGGAGGCTCTTTGCCTACCCGCAACAGAAATCCATCCGCAATAATGGTCAACAGGAAAGGAGAGCTTCTCCTGTTCGACTGCGGAGAAGGTACCCAACAGCAGATGATGCGGGCAAAAACAGGAATGATGAGTCTGTCCTCAATTTTTATCACTCACTTCCATGCAGACCACTTCCTGGGTATCCCTGGCCTGATGCAAACTATGTCTTTTATGGGAAGGAAAGAACCTCTTCTGATTTACGGCCCTGAGGGGACCAGGGAATTTACTGAACTATTTAAAGCTCTTGGTTATTTCAACCTTAAATATGAGGTCCGAGGCATAGAGTTGAAACCCGGAGATCTTGTAGAAAGAGAAGAATATGTGATCCAGGCGTTAAAAACCGAACACAACATCTCAAGCCTCGGATACGCCCTTATAGAAAACCTCCGCCCTGGGCGTTTCAACAGGGAAAAGGCAATCAAACTAGGAATTCCTCCAGGTCCTCTTTTCGCAAAATTACAAAAGGGAAATCCGGTAGATATCAATGGGAAGCTCGTAAAACCTGAAGATGTAATGGGAGCCTTAAGGCCCGGAAGGACTGTTATATACAGCGGAGATACAAGGCCCTGTGAGTCCATTCTCGAAGCCAGCAGGGATGCAGATGTATTGATCCATGACGGCAGTTTTGCGGACGAGATGGCAGATTGGGCGGAAGAGTCCAAACATTCGACAGCAGGAGAAGTTGCAGCCCTCGCAAAGGAAGCCAGGGTCAGGAAGCTGATCCTTACTCATATAAGCTCCCGGTATACTGATGATGCTGAGCCCATCCTGACCGATTCAAAAAAATTATTTGAAAACGTGATTATAGCCGAAGACCTGATGGAAATTGAAATTCCGTACAGGTCGGGATAAGGCTTTAAACTTTTTTACTCAAGAAAATTTGTATTTAAATAAAGGTATCTGAGAGTGACTTAATTCTAAGAGAATAGTTTGGAATAGATACAAAAAAATTAGAATATAGAATATGAAGTGATTTTAAAAGGTTTGATTTTAAAAAGTTACTGCTTTTTCCTCAGCCTTTTAGCGGAAAAGAAGCTAGGGTAGATCTTTAATAAAACCAGAATAACTCAGACAAGAGTCCAGTCCAGTTTTTTGTTTTCAGCGTCGTAAAGTGTAACCTGCATGGTTTTTTCTTCTACTTCATAGACAGGCTTGATCCCTAAATAAAGAGTGTCTCCGCGATTAATACTGAGCTCACCATTGACTCTTCCGAAATATACCCTGCCTTTTGTGCCGTTTTCTTCTACGGTTACACCTTTCCACATCAGGTTCTGGATTACATTTATAACTCTGCACTCAAACCTGTCAACTTCGCGTATTTCGTTCATAGAGATCCCTTTTTATTTCTTTCTTCATATCTGATTTAACTTTATTTAAATAATTCCAGCTAGAGGATAACGATTTTCGTACATAAAATTATTTCTACTCTTTCAGGCAAAGGAAAAAATATGTAAAAGCATTACACTGAAACACACTGAAACACATTTGAAGCACACTAAAGCATATTTCCTGCTTAAATATATAGTTCAGAAGGACCCTGAGGGATATCTTTTCTTCCAAGTTTTACAAAAGCGTTTTCAAAGTCCTTACCAGTTACTATTTCCCTGTCTTCTATGATTGCCTGGTGAAGGGCGGTCTTTAACACTTTTTCCACAAGATCTCTGCCCGAAAGCCCTTTAGCTTTCTTTGCAAGAGCCTGGAAATTGCAGCCCTCTACCTGCAAAGGGAAGGTTTTTACATTTGATTCGAATATCCTGATGACTTCTTCTTCTCCGGGAAGGACGAACTCGATTTCTTCTTCAAACCTACTCCTTATGGCAGAGTCCAGGGAATAAATCCTGTTTGTGGAGCAGATAGTACATACCCCATCGCGTTCCACTATACCGTCCATTTCGGTCAGAAGAGCGTTTACAATTTCGCTTACGTCGCCTCTCAATTCCTGATATTTTCTGTCCAGGGCTATGGCATCAAGCTCGTCAATAAAGATTATACAGGGAGCCATCTCCTCTGCTCTATCATAGAGCTGGTGGATCTGGCGGGCTCCGTCTCCAACATATTCTCCTATAAGCTGTGTAGCCTTTACAGGGATGATCGGTACATCGGTTTTGTTTGCAAGAGCCTTTGCGAGCATGGTTTTTCCAGTGCCTGAAGGTCCGAAAAAGAGGATATTTCTTGGTGCCCATTTCCCGAAGCGCTCGGGTTCTTCAAGGAAACGTTCGATCAGTCTGCACTTTTGCTTTGCAAGTTCCTGCCCTATTACATCTTCGAATTTAACGCTACTCTTTATTTCTGTCGAGGAAGGAATACCATTTTCCTCTTCAGTTACAATAATTGAGGTTGAACTTCCTATCAGGGATTCTGCAGGTTCCACGTCTATTATGCGGTAAGCAAAATCCGGGAACATCCGCCGGTCAAAGAGATAATCCCCCTTACGGGCTACATACCCATTCCACTGTTCTCGGGCGTAGAATTCAAAAACATCCCTATTTTCAATAACAGGATATTCATCCATCATACCACTTAATGGATAACCTTCAGGCTTCAGGATAAGAAGCTCAGAGGTAGATTTTCCAAACCCGGTATTGCTTTCATGAGTTTTTTTCGCGTTCACTCTTTGTGAGACTGGTCGCACTTTGCTATCAACTCGATGATTTTCTATATCCTATAGTAATCCGAAGACCTAATAAAATTAACCCCATAAACCAGATAGAATATTCAACTGCGAAAGGCTTACCTTGTTCGTATGGCTAAGATCCTGCTGGATACATTGTGAATGTAAAATATTTATATGAGTAGACAAATAGGTAGTTTATATTGGAAAAACACTTGAACCACAGTTTATGGAATCCCTGCTTATACAAAATAACAGGCATTTCAACTATACAAGTGTAAAAAATTCATATAGTTGGCCGTTAAAGCGCACATGAAGATCTGATCTAAAAGAAAAAAACTAATATATTAGATCATTAATATAAAAACTCGTAATTATTGAATTAAAATTATTTTCAAAACTAGTTTGAGAATCTATCAGTAACGTTGAGTAAATTACCTGACTTATTCTTAAATTATTATAATAATTCAAATTATTAAATTAATATGATAATTCATGTTACTAAATTAGTACAATAATATCATATTGACTATAGTAATATCAATTGATATATCCAGACCAAAGATTTAAAAAAAAAATTGCCTATTAAGGTAATTCCGAGTATGATTTTTATGTTTACTATGGAAAATACAGAAGGTTTCGACCAGAAAACTCTTGATAAAATGAATGCTGAAGTCAAGAAAACTATGAGCAAGCACGATCCTAAATCGAAAAACTACAAGAAGGTATTCGAACAGGTTGAAGACGAGGTCTTTGACAAATATTGTACCGAGGTATTTAGACCCTCTCTTAAACTTTGATAATTTACCGTAATAGGTTAATCATAGTAGATTTACCGTGGTGGATTTACCATAATGATATCATACATAGTGAAGTTGCCAAAGTGCTAACGTAGTAGATTTTCCGTTGGTAAATGCAATGCAGGTAAATTTTACTCTTTTTATTTTACTCTTTTTATGCCATTTCACACAGATAAAAACAGAATCTATAGACTGTTGACTTTTTTAAATTAATTTGTACAATAACTTTTTTATAGACCTGCTTCTTACTTTTAATTATGTCTCCTCACAGCAAAACTAGAGTCTTGAGTTTTTTCCTTCTAATTATGCTTTTGTTTGTCCCGATAGCAGGTGCAGCCTCAAATGTAACCGGTATCGAGAAAGCCGACCCTTATGAAGCACCTGAAAATACTACTACTGAAAACGATATCTTTACAGAACTGAGCGAAAAAACCGAGCTTTATAACCAGAATTTCGATAAAGTTCCCGGAATTCTCAAGAGGCTTGTAGCCAGCGAGGAAATTGCTGGGGAAGTTAAACTTGACAACGGCGAGATGCTTTACGTGACTTTACTAATGAGAGGAGGAAAAGTAGGAGAGTTCTACAGATATGATACTCCTAACGATCCAAACTCAAAGTTCGGCCCTTCCATAATAGTGGAAACCGATGAAAAAACTATAAGAAAAGTGTTTGATTCGGAAGAGCCCTTAAAGAAGACCGTTAAAGCCATGAATGAGGACTCTTTAAAAGTGGAAACAAAAGGATTTTTCCGAAGCACAGTGCTCTGGACTTTAAAAGAACTCTATAAATAAAAGTAGTTTAGTCCATAAACAGGACAAAAACTAATTAGAATTGAAATTAATTTGAAATACCCTTTCCTCCTGGGAAAGGGGCCAATCTTGTTTTTAAAATCACTTGTTTATTTTTCAGGTTCTCAGTATCTGGATCAACGCTTGACCAGCTTCAATGCAGGATCAATGCTTAACAATCTCTCCTGGATACGTACATCTTCCTTTTTCCATTATTACGCCGGTATTTATACTTGTATTGATACCTGTGTGCACATCATCTCCCATGATCACTCCGAGTTTTCTCCTGCCTGAATCAAGAATCCTGCCTTTCATCATTACTTTTATATTTTTCCCGTCATGGCGAAGGTTTGCAACTTTCGTGCCTGCTCCAAAGTTGCAGCCGCGCCCGATAATGCTATCTCCTGCATAACTCAGGTGTCCCACGTGGGTGTTTTCCATGATAATTGTATTTTTTATTTCCACAGCGTTCCCTATCCTGACATGGTTCCCGATTGCAGTGGAAGGGCGAATAAAACAGTTAGGTCCAATATCGCAGTTCTCCCCTATTATTACAGGACCTTCGATATAAGAACCGTTCCTGATAAGAGTGCCTTTTCCGATTAGAACCTCCCCTTTTATAGTTGCATTCGGCTCCACGGTTCCTTCGCAATTTCTCTTTAGGCTTTTCAGGAGGTACTCGTTTGCTCTCAGGAGGTCCCAGGGATACCCGATATCAATCCATCTGCCATCGAGGGAATTGTAGCCCACGGCTGCTCCACTATCAATCAGCATCTGGATGGAATCCGTAACCTCGAATTCGTTTCTGACTGACGCCTCAGTTTTGTCAATAAAGTCAAAAATAGATTCTCTGAAGAGATATATTCCGGCATTTGCAAGGTTAGTGGGAGGATTTTTAGGTTTTTCTATTATCCTGACAACTCTATTATTCTCAGTTTCAAGCACTCCAAAATCTGACGGGTTCTCTACCTCTTTTACGCAGATGACAGCTTCTTCCGTCCTTGAAAGCAGGGCTTTTAAGTCCTCCTGTTCTATGAGCATATCCCCGTTGAGTACGAGAAAAGCCCCATCAACATAGCCTTTTGCACAGCCTATTGCATTTGCAGTCCCTAGCTGCTCCTTCTGCTGCACATACTCAATGCTGACACCCCATTTGCTTCCGTCTCCGAAGTACTTCCTTATCTGCTCTTCGAGATAACCTGTAATGAAGACAAAGCCATCAATGCCTGCTTCTACGGCTGAATCAAGTATATGCTCAAGAATTGGCTTATTCGCGGCCTGGAGCATGACTTTAGGACAGCTGGAAGTCAGAGGTTCCATCCTTGTGCCTTTGCCAGCTACAAGGACAACGGCTTTCATTTAAGCGCCTCCTTTACTATCTTTTCAGCCATCTCAAAGACCTCATCAACATTTTCCCTGGCTTCAGCCGTAATTCTCATTTTTGCTTCTGTCCCAGAGGGACGGACAAGCACCCAGCCTTTATCCATTTCCACGCGGATGCCATCGATATCAAGGACTTTTCCCAGGGGCTCGAGCTCAACCTTTACTTTTTCCATAAGCTTTGCCTTTTTTTCGTTTGCACAGGGAAAAGCTCCTCTTTTTGTGGCATATCTGGGAAGCCCCTCTCGAAGTTCGCTTAATTTCTTTTCCTTTACAATCTCGGCAAGTTTTGCAGCTGCGTAAATTCCATCCGGGCAGTAGGAAATTTTTGGGAAAATCCAGCTTCCTGATGGCTCGCCTCCATAGATAGCTCCGTATTGTTTTATGGACTCTGCGATGTAGACGTCCCCTACCCTTGTCCTTACAATTTCCGAACCCTTAAGACAATCATCAACCATCATCGAAGTATCTACAGGCACAATGACCTTACCGTTGCTGCCATTGCATTCAAAGAGCCCAAAAATCGCGAGTAGCTCATCTCCTGAAACGAAATTACCATTCTCGTCCACTGCCATCATTCTGTCCGCGTCACCATCATGCGCAATTCCAAGGTCAGCTCCGAAATTCACAACAGCTTTTTTGAGCAGGGAAAGGTTTTCATCGTTTGGCTCCGGGTTTCTCGCAGGAAAGTGACCGTCAGGCTGGGCATTCAGGGTTATTACCTCACACCCCAGTTCCTGGAGGAGATAAGGAGTAATTATCCCTCCTGCCCCGCATCCACAGTCCAGTACAACCTTCAGGCTGGAACTTCCAACAAGCTTTTTGATCATATTCATATGGGCACGAGTAGCCTTTCCGTCTTCTTCGAATTCGCCGATCTCATTCCAGGGGGCTCTGGAAAAGTCCGCATCTTCAATGGCTTTTTCAATCTCGTCCTGCTGTGCAGAATCAAAGGCCATGCCGTCAGGGTTCCAGAGTTTGATCCCCACATATTCAGCTGGGTTGTGGGAGGCTGTAACCATTACACCACACTCGTATTCTCTGGCAGCATACGCCAGAGTAGGAGTAGTAACAAGGCCTATCCCAGTAACAGCACAGCCTGCTGCAGTCATTCCTGCAATCAGAGCATGCTCTATCATGGGGGCCGAAACTCTCGGATCCCTCCCGATAACTGCAGTTTTTTTTCGGCTTCCCAATACAAGCCCTATATTAAGTGCAAGTTCGGGCGTGATATCTTTGTTTGCTATCCCCCTTATTCCTGAAGATCCGAAAAGTTTCATGTAACTGGCTCCAAAGTATCCTGAAGTGTATTTTCTTGAATTTTTTTAATTTTTAAATTTTAACCTATTAATTATTCGACGGTAACGCTTTTTGCAAGATTGCGCGGTTTGTCAATCGAACATCCTCGAGCAAGAGCAGTATAATATGCAAGCAACTGGAGGACTACAACACTGAGCAATGGAGAAAGCAGTTCATTACTCTCAGGAATTGTAAGGATGAAATCTGCATATTTTCCGATTTCGGTGTCATCGCTATTGGCTATTGCGATAACCGTCGCATCCCTGGCTTTTACTTCTTTTATATTGCTCAATACCCTCTCATAGGTCTGTCCTTTTGTTGCAATGATAACTACAGGAGTATCTTTCTCAAGCAGGGCAATCGGCCCATGTTTAAGTTCGCCTGCAGCAAAACCCTCAGCATGCAAATATGAAATTTCTTTAAGCTTGAGAGCTCCTTCAAGAGCAATCGGAAAATTAAGGTTCCTGCCGAGGAAGAAGTAGCTCTTTGCTTGAGCAAAAATCTCTGCATATTCCTTTACTGTCTCTTTCTGGTCGAGGATCTGCTGAATCTGGCCTGGAACTTTTCTGAGATCCATGATAAATTCTTTTACATGATTAGGGCTCAGTTTGCCTCTTGCAAGAGCGAACTTTACGGCAAGTAGATAGAGAAGTGTGAGCTGACTACTGAAAGTCTTGGTCGCGGCAACTCCTATCTCAGGCCCTGCCCTTGTATAGAGTACACTGTTAGCTTCTCTTGTGATGGTGCTTCCTACAACGTTTGTAATCGCAAGCGTAGGGCAATTATAGGACATGATTTCCCTCACAGCCGCGAGGGTATCTGCAGTTTCTCCTGATTGGGTAATTGCAATGGCAAAGGTCCCATTATTCATAACCGGGCTTCTGTATCTGTATTCCGAACAGATGTCTATGTCGCAATGGATTCCAGCCAGCTGTTCAAAAAGGTATTTCCCAAGCATCCCTGCGTGCCAGGAGGTTCCACATGCCAGAATCTGAACCCTTGAAAGCTTCCTTATCTCCTCGTCGCTCATGTTAAGCTCGTCGAGAGAGATCGTTCCTTCAAGCTCTGAGACCTTCCCTGCAAGTGTATTGTGAATCGCACTCACCTGCTCGTGGATCTCCTTAAGCATAAAGTGTTCGTAACCAGCTTTTTCAGCGGCTTCAAAGTCCCATTCTATTCTTTCTATCTTCTTTTCACGGACTTTTCCTTCTCCGTCAAAGATCTCTACACTGGTGGGAGTCAGAATCGCGGTCTCAAAATTATTTACGAAAATGACATCCCTTGTATAATTCAAAAAAGCCGTTACATCCGATGCTGCAAAGTTCTCCCCTTTGCCAAGTCCTATAACAAGCGGACTGTTTTTCCGGGCAAGCGCGAGCTTTCCCTGTTCATCAGCACAAAGAACTCCAAGGGCATAAGAACCTTCAAGCTCTTTTAGCGTCTTCCTAAGCCCTGTAAGAAGGTCGCACTTTGCGACATTCCCGTCTGGCCTCTCATATATATGTTTGTGCAGGAGATGTGCAATCACTTCTGTATCGGTTTCAGATTTAAACTCGTATCCTTCTGCAATTAATTGATCTTTCAGTGCCATATAGTTCTCTATGATTCCATTATGCACAACCGAAATTTTACACGGACTCCCGGAGTTATGCGGATGAGAATTTACTGTGTTCGGTCGTCCGTGGCTTGCCCAGCGGGTATGCCCTATTCCTATATTGCCACTTATTTCATTCGGGATTATGGCTTCAAGGTTTGCAATTCTACCTACTGATTTGTAAGTTTCGATTCCGCTACCCAGAACCGAAATTCCAGCAGAATCATATCCGCGGTATTCGAGCGTTTTGAGAGATTCTAAAATGACAGATAAAGCAGAATTTTCTCCTGCATATCCTACGATTCCACACATTTTTTCACCTTTATGGGCTTATAAGACCACAGAATGATGGGATAGGTCCTTGTATATGGTGTTTCCAGATTCAACCTGACAGTCGACAGCTATCGTAACTCCAGCCTTCACAAGTACACAGTTCCCAATCCGGTTGTCATCTCCAAAGATGGTACCGAGTTTTGGGGCTCGGTGAATAATTTCATTCATAATAATTGAGAGGCCTTCTTTTTCCTCAACAAAGAAACCTGAGCCAATTGTATTGTTGCTTCCAAATATAGAATTCGAGATCTGCCCATGCGAATATATCCTGCAATCATTCATTATTATACTGTTCTGGATTTCAGTAAACGACCTGATTGAAACATTATCTCCTATTGTTGTGGATGGCAGAATAACTACATTGGGGCCGATATCACAGTTTTCTCCTATGACAGCAGGACCTACAATATAAGTTCCTGAACGAATCCTGGTATTCTTTCCTATTGCTACCTTTCCCCTGATAACAACTCCCTCTTCTACTTCTCCTTCAACCTTCAGGTTCCTGGCGGAATTCAAAACTATGGAGTTTGCTTTTAATAGGTCCCAGGCATGGACAGCGTCAAGCCATTTTGATTCGGTAGGAACAGAAGTAACGATATTTCCTTCGTCAATCATAAGTTGAAGGGTATCGGTTATTGCATATTCTCCGTTTTCGGATATCGGGGTCTTTTCAATGGTTTCAAAGATCTTTGGTGTAAAGATATAAATTCCCGTATTTACGATACGGCTAAGGTCTCCAGGTATTTTTTCCAGAATTCTTGTAACTTTATTTCCTTCTTTCAAAATCACGCCGTAGCCTGTGGTCTCTTCCATCCTTACGGTCAGAAGGCTTGCATCGCCCTTATAATTATTCAGAAGATCTGATATGGTTTTAGGTTCAATCAGATTGTCTCCATTGAGCACTAAGAACTCTGAATCCTCAGGGTCAATCAGCTTTTTTGCCTGTTCAATTGCATGTGCAGTACCAAGCTGAGCTTTCTGTTCGACGTACTTTATTTTTACTCCAAAGTTAAGCCCGTCTTCAAAATAGTCCATTATGCGTTCTTTTTTATATCCAACAATCAATATGATATCAGTTATCCCATTTCTTTCAAGCGAATCTATTACATGCTCCAGAATAGGCCTGTTGGCTATAGGAAGCATAACTTTTGAACGAGTAAGAGTAAGAGGTCTGCAGCGCAGCCCCTCTCCTGCTGCAAGGATAATAGCCTTCATAGATTTAAAGAACCTTTTTTAGAATTTATACATTACCTTTCGAAATATTGGATAAAAAACTTTATCTAAATATATCTTGGATGTCGTGTGTGTATAAGGGACAACTAAGAATAAAAAAGTAATCCCTCTATCAGTAGTTCCAATACCCTTAGTTCCGAAACCTGGTTTTTACAAATGAAGGCATAATTAAAAAAA
>DADO01000023.1 GCA_002509325.1 Methanosarcina sp. UBA402
TCAACCGAATACTACGGGAGTACCCAACCCCCAAACAATAATAGAATTCACATATATATTAAAATAAGTCGACAACTCAAGGACACAACCCGAATTATTAATTAACCTATTAATTGAGTCATTGATTGAGCTATTAACTGAATTATTTGTCGAGATATTTTACTGGTTTTACTAATCATAATTTTATAGCTTCATCTTGAGCTTATAGCTTTTACAGGATCAAGTTTAGCTGCCTGCTGGGCAGGATAGATTCCAGCAATTAAATTCAAAAGAAAAACAGCAACAATAATGAACAGAATATCCCCGATCCTGATTATGATGGGAATAGTTGTAATGCCGCCGTAAAGTTCTGAGGAAGCGGCTGGTATTTCATACTGACCTATTGCCAGGGCTATTACAACCCCTGTTAGAGTACCGACAAGAGCACCCAGCAGACCTAGAATCCCGCTCTGAAGAATAAATATTGTCCGGATACCTGAAATTGTAGCGCCCATAGCGCGGAGCATACCTATCTGGCGTGTTACGCCGATAACTGTCAGATTAAGAGTGCTGACCACGCCAAAAGAAGCGATTACAACAATAAGACCAAGCACAACATTATTGGATGTGCTTTCAATTGCTATCGTCCTAAGGATTTCAGGATTGGTTTCAGTCCAGCCTTTTGCCTTATAGCCTGTTTTTTTGATCTCGGCAGCAATTACTCTATCCCTGTTAAAATCCTCAAGCCTGACAGAAAGACCGTTAATCACATCCGGAACATTGTAGAACTTCTGAGCGGTATCCAGGGAAGTATAAGTTAGGGATTCATCCAGAGGAGAGCCAGTATGAAAGATCCCGACAACCCTCAGGGAGAGAGGATTAGCATTGGGAAAAGACACATCAACCGAGTCGCCAAGTTTAACCTCAAGTTTATCTGCCAGCTTCGAGCCAATTAATACCGTGTTTCGCGAATATTCAAGCTCCCTGAAATCTCCTTCCACCATATCGGTTTCAATAGCGCTGATATTATTTTCCTGTAGAGGAAGAACGCCTTTCAGCTCGGCATTAAGAGAATTTGTCTTGAACCTGAAAGAAGCTTCTCCCGTAAAAAAGGGAGAAACTGCCGAAACACCCTCGATTTTGTCGATCTCGTCAATGAGAGTCCTGTAAAGGTAAATGTAATCTTCACCTTCCTGCGGTGATACCGAGACGTGCGGAAGTTTATTCACGGTAGTGTTATAGAGCTCACCCGTAAAACCAACCATAAGCGCCTGGGAAACAGTAAGTACCATCACGGCAAGAGCAATAGCTCCAACTGAAAGAATTGTCTGGAATTTTCTTGCCCGAATCTGCCTGAGCGAAATGAAGAGTTCGTAGCGCATAGGTTCACAGCTCGGTTTCCAGGGGTTTCCTGTTACCTTTAATTTGCATTTTCTTTTTTGACTTTATTTCAGATATAATGCATCTATATCAAGTAAAATGAAAAAATTCACCTTCGATTTTTCCTCAAAAAGCTTGATACCGCAACAAGCCCTGTAATTCCTGCAACTAAAGAAAAGCCAGGAATACCATTTTCACCGTCCTCTCCCGGAGTTACTGTCCCATTACCAGAATCATTTACTGAACTCACATTCGAAGCCGGGGAAAGATTCGACTCGATTATAGTTTCCCTGCGCTCAATAATGTCGCCATCGTTTCCGAGAAGTTCGATCTCAAGCCTGTAGACCCCTTTTGAAAGCCTCTGGTTCCAGGCAACCTCAACGGTCTCGTCATCGTTATTCAAAAGTACTGGAACCCTTACTCGGGTAGATTCTACTAAGCTGAGATTTCCGTTTCCAATAGTTCCAGTCAGTTCATATACAGAGAAAACGAGATTTCCTTCAAAGGGCACCTGGGAACGTCCGAAAACCGTTGCACTCGCGCCGGTTTCATCTTTATAGATATCGGTAATCTCGGCATTGTCTCTGGCAGTAAACCGCTCGGTTGAGCTTATAACCCCCCTTTCAGGAGAATAGATCTGAATCTTGACCCTGCCTACATATTCCTTATTATTTTCGAGAAGCGTGCCCCAGGGAGCGGAAAAAACATCTGGAACACTGGTAAGCGATTGTTTTTCAGCTTTTGTTGTATAAACCACATCCGAGCCATTTACAAGCATATATTCGATATCAAAAAGAGAGGCTTCTTTTGGAGAAAGTGCAACACTGATTCCATGGGAGTTAGGAACCAGGTCATTGACCAGAAGCCTTGATGCAGAATTGCTGCCGTAAGCAAAGTTATATTCAGCCTCTGAGAGAATCTGCTCCCCCTCAACAAGCCTGGCCTTTAGCTTATAAGCTCCACGTTCAGGATTGCTGACCTTCCAGAAACCAACCTTCGTAACTCGGACATTTGCTGGAAGACTGCTGACTAAAATTTCCTGCCTGTCAAGCGTCTTCTCATACGTTCCTTTGGAACTAATAAGAAACACTTCAAGGCTCAGGTTTTCCTCAGGCTGGGTGGAGTAAAGAGTCATATCAAAGGACTCAAGGTTGCTATAAAGTTCGGCTATGCGAGCCGTATTCGCTTCTCCAGCAGGAGAGCTATCTGCTGCAGATGCTGGAGGAGCTGAAATAATAAATAAAATAAATAAGAAAAGCGCGGCTTTCATTGTCTTTTTCCCCGATTCAATTACCAAAAAGATTTTCTAAACTCCCAATTGACTAATAGGTCTCCAGTCTTGCCATAGTTTGTTTCACCCATCAGTCATACCTCTTCGTTTAAAATTCTTATGTATTCTTCTACCAGTGATTTTCCCATTCCCAGAATTTGGGCAATTTCGTCACTTTTCATCGTTTTGCTTAGTTTGTCTACCTTCTTGTAT
>DADO01000028.1 GCA_002509325.1 Methanosarcina sp. UBA402
GATATGAAATTAAGATATGAAATTTGAATTTCAGATTTGGAATTTCAGGAAAACTGAGTTTCAAAAGCACTTAATTTGCGTAAAAACAGGCGGGGATGATTTTCTCTGCCTTTTATTACTTTTTACAGTGATTTACAAATAATTCTCAATTATTTTTACAGAAATCTCAGTTTTACAGCAAATCTCGAGTGTTTTTACAAAAATCTTAGCTAATTTTGCCTTGTCTATTATTTGGCTGTCCTATGTTACTGATTTTCAGCCATTCCAGTGCAGAAAAATGTTCTGGAGATTAATGAATCATGAAAAAACCCTATCTAGAAGCTCAATTGATCTCAAATTTGAGACTGGGCATAGGTTAGACATCTGCATTAATCTGGAACCAATCATAAGCTTTATTAAAGCTAAGTACATTGTAAGGAAAAGAGAGACTTTTATAAATTGCTTTTGAAAGTATTTGCAGGAAGTTATTGCTCGTTTAAAAGCAATTTATTTGTCCAGGAGTAGATGGTAGGAATCCGGGTCCCTATTCTCGAATCCTACCTGTGGTCCACTCAAAGATTAAGAGGAAACCCTATACTCTTAATCCCAATCTAGAAGTAGATGGTAGGAATTTCGAGTCCCTATTCTCGAATCCTACCTGCGATCCAACCCAAAGATTAAGAGGAAACCCTATTACTCTTAATCTATATCTTTATAGTGGAGTAGAGATATATATCATAACCGACCCAAAAAGTCTGCTTCCATCCAAAGTTTTAATAAAATACAACAATTTTTCCTCTTCTGAAATTTCAATGCTATTGAAAACTCTGGGACCACAAACAAGAGAATTACTTCTAGACAGAATAACAAATTTTAACTTCGGGAATAATCCAGTAATAATCTAGAAATAACCCATTAATAATCCAGGAACACACTGTTTACTAAATTCCATATCATCGTGAGTGCGGAAGAACCAAAAACAGATGAAGTTACATGGAAAACTTACGGCCCGAAAAAAAGAGTGTAGTTATTTCTTAGTTCCAGTTTTCCAATCACAGACAAATTATAGCACTACTTTATAGATAGTCTGCTGGTAAGTTAAAAAGGGTTTATCTTGCCCGTAAATCAGCCTTCTTGAGGAGCGAATTTCGGAAGATCCAATTCAGGAAGCATATATAATAAGAGGAATGATAGGAATCCTGTTCCCATTAATGGATTCCTATCGATGATCCCAACCCCGTAAGATTGAGAGAGAACCTTAATAACTCTCAACCTGCACTCCATTATAGTAACTTGAAATATATATTATAACCCATCAAAAAAATTGTTTCTAATTAAATTTACTGAATAAACGTATATTTTTTCGCTGATTGAAATTTTCAATCCTAGTAAAAATAATAGCCTCAAAATATGAACTTCATAATATAACCACGATATGACCTCATAATAGAACTTCATAATATAGCTCACAATGAATGGGCGCAAAAGCTGTTATGAGGTGGTATGGGAGAAAAAGGAAAGGGTAGGTTCTGAACTTTTCAATATTTCCGCCCTTTCAAATGAACACTCGAATTAACCTTCAAATTAACCTTTGAATTAACTAACCTTCAAATTAACCTTCTATAGCTTTCAAATAGCTTTCAAACAAGATAAGACTTGAGCGGTGGGAAGCCGTTGAAACTTACAGAACTGTAGCTTTGAGTATAGGCGCCTGTCGTAAAGATGTATACGCGGTTTCCCTCCCGCATTGTGTGAGGAAAAGAATACTTGTGATTTTCATAGAGAATATCCATACTGTCACAGGTCGGACCTGCCAGGATTACTTCTTCAGCACAACCTTTTTTGTCACAGAAAATGGGGTATTTGATGCACTCATCAAGGGTTTCTATAAGACCGCCGAATTTACCAATATCAAGATAGACCCATTTGTACTGGTTGAATCTGGCTTTTTTAGAGATCATTACAACCTCACTCACGATAATCCCTGCATTGGCAACCAGGGAGCGCCCGGGTTCTATAATAATCTCAGGCAACTCTTCCCCAAAGTCCTCATGCAAAAAACGGCGAATTTCCCGTGCATAGGTCTCAAGATTATGAGCCTGAGCCTGGTATTTTGCAGGAAAACCTCCGCCAAGGTTGATCATCTTCAGATGTATGCCCTTTTCAGCTGCTGCCTCAAAAAGGTACTTGCATTTGGAGATAGCATTGTCCCATTGGCCAATGTCTCTCTGCTGGGAACCAACATGAAAAGAGAGCCCATAAGGCTCAAGTCCCAGTTTTTCGGCTTTGAGAATAAGCTTATGTATAAGGTCAGGGTGTGAACCAAACTTCCTTGAGAGAGGCCAGTCAGCGCCATCGCTTTCAGTTAGGATACGGAAAAACACTCTTGAACCAGGGGCTTTTCTTGCTAGCTTTTTTAAATCACTTTCTGAGTCTGTAACATAAAGCCTCACACCCTTTTCATAAGCGTACATTATGTCCTTCTCTTTTTTGATGGTATTGCCGTAACTTATCCTTTCGGGTTCTACCCCAAGCCTGAGGAGCTGATCAAGTTCGTAAATCGTAGCCACATCAAAATTCGAGCCTTTATTCTTCAGGGAAAGCACAACCTCATCCATGGGGTTAGCCTTTACAGCATAGTGGATTTTTGCAAAGGGCATGTGCTCTACCAGTTCTTCATAGCTTTGCTCTATTCTCTGTAGATCAACGATCAAAAATGGGGTTTCTTTATCCCGGGAGAACTTCTTAATCCGGTTAAAGTCATCTCTTAAAATGAAGTCCTCCAGCGGGAATTCATAGCTCTCTTTTCTCATATCTACTCCTTTTTAAAATTAAAATTGATCTGTAACCGAGCTTATGTAAATACTAGTTAATAATTTTTATCATGTGAGTAATTTGTAATGATTATTAAGTTTATAATCAATTATTTTGACAATGCGCGAAATAAAGCGATTCAAATAGGAACACATATATTCTTGTTAGGAATTGTAGGGAAGGCTCTTTGTTTTGTGATGTTCATTTGATCACAATTACACAAAACAAAGAGCACTTATTTTTATCTTACTGT
>DADO01000081.1:0-6873 GCA_002509325.1 Methanosarcina sp. UBA402
GACCCTCCGCGCTCCCGTAGTAATGACTATTTTGGCATTAACTCCCAATCTTCAATATCAGGCGCTCAAGCAAGATTACAATAATTACCCCCATTACAAAACCGTTTCCTACAATTGGTCTCAGTACGGGAGGAAAAGTTGCCAGGAGCTCAGAAGGAATAAAGGCCAGAATCGTTGCGATCAGGATGGGAAATCCGACTACTAGTCCTTCATTAAACCCACTGATGGCGTTTCTTTCTGCAAGCATGAGCAGCCCTGAAGCTATCTGAGCACTCATCAGATAGACTAAAACACTTCCTATCACTACCGGAGGAATACTACTGATAAAATTGACCGTTGCGGGGAAAAAGGACAGGAAGAGCAATCCAATACCGGCAGGGAGCAAAGAATAGCGCGAAGCGCAACCCGTGGCGGTGATCAGCCCTGGGCTGAAAGAGAAATTAACAGGCCCGACAACTCCGAACAGGCCTGCTATGGCATTTCCAAGCCCTGTAATCCCAACTCCTTTGCGGACACGTTCTTCCATTGAGCTGGCGTTTAAGAGACCTCCTACGGATTGGATCGAACCCAGGTCATTTATGGAGAGTGCCAGATAACAGAACAAGAACGAGAGCAGGACTCCCGGATCAAAGGCAAATTTAAACGAGAGACCTTCAAAGAAAAGGCCGAACACGGGGAGCTCTGGAACGGAGACAGAAGACGCAGGAGCCAGAACTGTTTGTAACAAAACATGAATTACACTCCCGAAAAGAATGCCACAGACAACTACAGTTGCTTTCCAGACTCCTTTTAGCAATTTATTAGCAGTGAACATACCAAGACAAAGCAACACGGCAAAAGAGAGGTTGAAAAGAGGGGAGAAGGCTGATTCAGGAGAAAAGATCAGGTTAAGAATTACGGGAGATAAGGTAAAGGCTATAAGAATAAGGATTACGGAAACTACTCTTACCGTAAAAAGCTTCTGCACATGAGCAAAAAGCCCGGAAAAAGCAACCAAAGCCAGTAATAGGCCCCCTATAAAAATAGAAGTTGATATGAATTCAGGCCTGGTGCTCTGAGAAGCTATAATTCCTATCAACAGGACGGTTGCAGGCCCTAAGACCAGAGGCAAACGGTGCCCCCACAATACCTGAGCAATAAATACAATGGAAGTAACAAAAAGAAGTTTTTGTATATATATGATCTGCTGCCCAGGATCATCATATTGCATTGTGGCAATTAGCTTTCCTATAATTAACAGAGCCGGAATGCTCACAACAAACCACTGCAGACCGTATATTATCATTTCCAGTCCTTTAGGACTATCATCTAATCCATATTTCAACTGCATTTCTTTCTCAGATCCTCCATCATACAGACTCTGTTTCCAAAATCTAGTGATTTTCAATTTTACATTCATTACTGGATTTTAATACTGAGTCCTCATATCCATTAAATAATTAGACTGATTATTAAGAAAAAGAACTCGGAATTATATATTCATGCTGAAAGAATATAGTGTCATTGAAAGAATATGGTATCATAAAAAAGAAACTAGTGTCATTGAAAGAATATGGTGTCATAAAAAAGAAACGATAATAAATGCGATTGAACGCTTAGAGATTTTTGACCGTTCTGCAGGAGATTCCTCTCTCAAAACCAAATAGTAAGATTAAGGTTTTGTATGGAGTTGATTATTGGCATCTCCTCCTAAAACCAAAATTGCGTAAATACTTCTCCCTTCCTTTTCAAGGTGAGAGAAGATGCAAGGATAAAATTGGCACGTCTTTATCCGACAATTGAGGATTGACGAGATACTAGAAATAAAAAGGTGATCCAAAAAGGTGACCCATCAATAATAGGTTGATATTTTTCTAAACAATTCGCATATTCGCATTTGCTTTCATTTTTCAAGTTGTGTACCTGTACATAGGTAAGCTTAGAAAACAGAGACAGGTGAACAAAGTGTATTCTAAGATTAAATATCAACTAACTAATTGGGCACTACCAATAAAAATAGAAGTTGGAGAAAGTGTTATTCTTCACTTTCCCTTGAGATTGCAATAAGCTCATTTACGCATGCAACCGCCATTGGAGTTCCACCTCTTGTCCCAACACAGCTAATCGAGGGTACAGGAACTTTCAGGTTTCTGACCATTTCCCTGGATTCGGCTGCATTTACAAAACCTACCGGAAGCCCGATAATAAGGGCAGGTTTCACGCCTTTTTCGATAAGTTTGCAGACCATAATAAGGGCAGAGGGTGCATTTCCGATTGCAATGATGCTTCCATCAAGCCGGTTCCGGGCAGCCAGGAAGCCTGCGGATGTGCGTGTAATTCCGTATTTGTTGGCAATTTCAGCATCCGGGTCTTCATCGAGCACACAAACAATTTCGGATTTATGCCCTACCTTTGTAATTCCGGCTTTTACCATGTTAATGTCCACAAAAATTGGGGCTCCCTTTTTAATCGCTTCCACACCTGCAGGGACAGGGTCATGAGTAAAACGCATGATATCGGCTACAGAAAGATCTCCGGTAGCAATAACACAGCGCTGGCGGAAGCGGTCTTCAGGTGTTTTGTTCCCGACAATTTCCTGAATCATTGTCCGGCTTTTCATATAGATGGCTTTGGCTTCTTCAGTCTGTGCCCCGGAGTCCTTACAAATCCTCACAAGTTCGGGATTAACATCAACCGTAAGCTCGGTAAACTCTTCAAGGTTCTCGAGGTTTCCGGCTTTCTCATTAGCACTCTGTTCAGTAGTCATACTTTTTGTGATACCCCCTGGGAGTGATTATGAAATCCTTCTTTTGAGAGTTCCAGATTCTGGAATCCCCATTTCCAATAAGGATGGTGGTGCTCATGTCAACCCAATCCTCATAGTCCATGACTTTTCCAAGAGTGGTTATTATCCTGCCCTCGCCTTCGCCCCTCAGAGCGTTCTTTACAAGCCCCACAGGCACAGAGTCAGCCTTGTATTGGCGAATAATTTCAATAGCCCTGGCAAAGTTAGATTTTCTCTTGCGGCTCTTCGGGTTATAAAGAGCTATCACGAAATCGGCATCTGCAGCAAGATTAAGCCGTTTTTCAATGACATCCCAGGGAGTCAGAAGGTCGCTCAGGCTTATGACTGCAAAGTCCGTTACAACAGGAGCACCGAGTATACTTGCGCCGGCTAAGATTGCTGTGACTCCCGGAAGAATCTCTATATCAACATCAAGCCCCTCATGTTCAGCAACCTCAAGCACGATACCTGCCATACCATAGACGTTGGTATCCCCGCCGCTGACCATGACAACGTTTGAAACTTTTGCAAGCTCCACAGCCTTTCTTGCCCTGTCCACTTCTTTACCCATATAGCTGCGGATTACTTCCTGAGTTCCGAGAAGACTCGCTACCTGATCCAGGTAAGTACTGTTTCCAAGTACATAATCAGCGTTAAGGATTATATCCCTGGCTTTGACCGTCATCTGTTCTACAGATCCCGGGCCGATACCAACAATGTAAAGTTTTCCTCCAGTTACTTTATCTTGCGATTGCGATTGTGACTCTACCATAGACTTTCTTCCTGCAAATCAATTGTTTTTCTTCAGAAAGGGCCAGAGCCGCAGGTTCTGCAACTCCTTTTAACCCAAAGCGGGAAGCCTGAGAGGATGAAGGGGGGTTGTAACTGTTTAGCATTTCATCCGGCAAAAAATCCACCGGAATTCCGAGCATCTCTCCCGCTTCCAGAAGCCCCTGTTCATTTTCCTTAAGTTTCGCAGAGGCTAAAGCCTTAATTTCTCCAAGACCCAGGCCGCACTCACAAAGAGCCTGTTCCACGGCTTCAATAACCTCTTCTTTTGTAATACCCCTGCGAGTTCCGATTCCAATAATCATGCATTACCGTCTCTGAATCCTAACACAGTTTCTGACCAGATTAATTCGGGTAAGTTAATTAGCTTTTGTGTAAGTTAATTAGCTTTTGTGTAAGTTAATTAGCTTTTGTGTAAGTCAATTAACTTTCGCCTAAATGCAATTCAGCTTTCACCTAGTGAAATCAGCTTTATCAGCTCAGTTAACTGCTGCCCGAGGTGCTGCTATTTACTTCGTATTTTCCTGCCGTTTTCTTACCAGCACGGATACATCTTCATCCACAATAACGACTCTGGGCCCCTTAACCTCAAGGACCTCTACCTCCTGATCAAGAAGCGCACAGTTTACAGCCACAGTGGATTGTTTGTTGAAAATTTCGCAGCCAAACCTATCGGCGATGCCCTCGACTGAAGGCTTACCATGAACTTCAGTTGCCGTTGTAAGCACAGGAACTGCTCCAAGTTGAGAAAGCTTTCGGGCAATCTCATTTGCGCCGTGATGCCCACCAAGCAGGGGGATTGCGAAATTCAGGTTTGAATCAACTACGACCACAGCAGGGTCAGACCACTTATTATCGAGAAGGGGAGCAATATCCCTTACCACAATACCGGTGGCAAAAACCGCAATTATTACCCCATAGCTTTTAAAAGCCTTTTTGAATATGCCCTTTTCGTAAAGAAGCAAATCCGCTTTGAGGTGTTCTGCTATCCTTGCTGCGATCTCCCAATTTCTTTCAAAGGTAATTACAACGGCTCCTGGGCTACTCCGTATAGGTAGGACCTCCTGTAGTTTTTAGGGTCAACAACCCCGCCTATAATTATCATTGCCGAACGTGTAATTCCTGCGTCCTTAACCTTGTCTGCGATATCTTCCACAGTTCCAGTGATGACTTCTTCATCCTCCCAGGATGCGTGAAATACCACTGCAACAGGCGTATCTTTCGGGCAGCGAACTTTTTCCATAATTTCCCCGATTTTCTGTGTGCCAAGGAAAATTGCCATAGTAGTATTGAAGGCAGAAAGCTCTGGGATAAGGTCTTTTTCCAGGGTTTTTCCGGCAGGGCGGGTAATAATTAGAGTATCTGAAACGCCGTTAAGAGTCAGCTGTGTGCCAAGAGCAGCAGCGCTTGCAAAAACCGAGGAAACCCCAGCAACTCTTTCTACTTCGATATTGTACTTTTTAAGTTCTTCCATTTGCTCTATGACGGAGCCGTACAGAGATGGGTCTCCGCTGTGAAGACGAACAACGAATTTTCCTGCATCTATTGCATCCGCAATTATTTTAGTGGTCTCTTCGAGAGTCAACCCGTAACTGTCCACGGTTTCCCCCTGCGTATAATTAAGAACTTCAGGGTTTACCAGAGAACCTGCATACATCACAAGGTCGGCTTTTTCAAGCAATTCCCGTCCGAGTACAGTAATAAGTTTCGGGTTTCCTGGGCCTGCTCCCACAAAATAGACTTTTCTTTCCATCTGACCATTCCCTTTGCTTTCTTGTTTTATTCTAAGTTGTGTTGAGTTCATTGCGTACTGAATTCATCACGTACCGAGTTCAGCGAATACGTATCGGCTACTTTCACTTCTTTCCATAAATGATACTGAAATAATTTCCTTTTTCCGGGATTTCTTCTTTCTTGCGGATAATAAGCTCGTTGTCCGAAAAGAGTCTTTCTGCAAAGATAAACTCCGTATATCCTTCAGCTTCAAGCTGTTTAACTATGGATTTCGGCTGCGTAGCCTTTAGGTGAATCTTGTATCCTATCTCAGAACCATCGCTGACTTCAAAAGAACTCTCAACTGCAACATCAGTCCTGGCAGCAAAGGAGGTGATTGAACTTATGCCAGGCACAGTTGCAAGCTCAATGTCTGGATAGTGCTTGTGCATTACCTTTTTAAGATGGGTAAATGTAGAGAAAAAGTTTGGGTCTCCTATAAGCCCAAAAGCCACAGTGCCTTTTCTTGCCTCTTCTGCCACCTTGTCAGCATTTTCCTTCCAGAGAGCATTGAGAACTTCAATATCTCTTATCATGGGAAACTCAAGGATTTCGGCATCTGTGTAAGGAGCCACAAGATCTTTTGCCAGACGACCTGGCACATATACTTTATCGCTGTTTTTCAAAACGTCCACTGCTTTGAGGGTCAGAAGTTCAGGGTCTCCAGGACCAAGTCCTACTCCTATTAACATGCTATCGCTCCGTAGATTTATAAAAAATAAATGTAAAGTGGAATTCAATTATAAGATAACTTTCAGTTTTAATTTTCAGTTTTCAGTTTTAGTTCTCAGTTTTGCTTTTTCCGACAACGATATATACAGGGTTTTCGGGTTTGAACATGGTTTCTCCGGCAATTGGTGCACTTCTCGAAACCGAAACATGAACTACTTCATCAAAAATCCCGAGTTTTTTCATCGAGTCAATTGTCCTGACAACGGTTTCGATGCGAACAGCATTGACCACTATACTTCGAGCCTTTTTCTTAACAAGGATTTCAAGCACGGAACCAATATTTTTCGTTCCGCCGACAAAAGCACAATCAATAAAATCAGTAAAACTTTCAGAGCTCAGGAGATCCGAGGCTTCACCAGCTAAAATTCTGGCATTTTCTATATTGAAGTTCTTGAAATTTGTTTCAGTGGCTCTTAGAGCTTCTTTTCGGGCATCTATCGCATAAATAGTCAGGTTTCGGGCAAACTTTGCTGCTTCAATTGATACCGATCCTGTACCGCAGCCCACATCTGCAAACCGATCTCCGTCCCGAAGCCCGAGTTTAGAAAGGGACACTGCAATGATTTCAGGCTTTGTCGGCCCGCCGCTAACATTTACTATTTCGAACATGTTTTACCTCGGGATAAAGTAAAGCAAAGATATGAAATGTGAATTAAATAAATGTCGATATAATTTTAATTTTATTAATTCTTCCATATATTAAGTCGGCCAGGGAGATATACGTAATTCAGAGATAATTATAAGGTTTACACAAACATAATTGAAATTCATGCGTCTTCGGTTAAGTGAAGAATCGTGATAAATTGCCTCCATCT
>DADO01000081.1:7164-8401 GCA_002509325.1 Methanosarcina sp. UBA402
AGAGAATTCCTTAACCGATGACCAAGGAATTGAAATTCGATATTTCAGATAAACTCGATTATAAATATAACTTGTTATAGATATACCTTATTATCAATAAGAAGAGCAAGATAGGAAAGTAAACTTTCATGAAACTATTTAAAAAAAGGTAAAATTTCTGCAAGAAAACTTTATATAAATTCTCCAAATCAATTTAAGCAGCTATTTTCAAAACTTTAATACGAATTCTCCAAATCAATTTAAGCAGCTATTTTCAGGAGATATCGGGGTATTTTTTCTAAAGAAAAGAGGGGAGATATCTCCTGTCTGCCTCAAAGAAAAAGATTTTAACCATAACGACATATCATAGGTCCATCTGATTATTGGCGTATAATGTAAGGTACCATTTTGAAGAACAGCGATAACTGCCCAAAAAAAGTGTTTTTTTAGAGCCGATCCCGAAACAAATATTATGTTGAATTATGTTGAAACTATAGATTATGATCATAAATTATGTTAGAATCATAAAGTTACCCAAATACCCCTCATAAAATACGTTCTTCCATGATATCGATGATATTCTATGGGAATCCTTAGAGTATCATCTTCTCTATAAAAACACTACACACAGACACTTTCGGGTAATCTTTAATGAACTTTAAATAAAGATATAGCTTGAAGAAAATAGATCATTTTAAGCGTTTTACTGATATAGGACTTATGCATATAAAATACAAAGCTAAATACGATAATGATAAATACTGTGATTTAAATTTAAGTTTTGAACAATTAAAAATTTGATGCTATTGATATTTCAGTTAAACTGTATTAATTCTGGATACAAAAGATATCCCTGTTAAAAAGAGGAGAAAACGACAATAACGATTACAAGAGAGTAAAAGGAGTGAAGTTAAGCGTCTTAGTATACTCTACCACTATCCATTATTGTTGATTTTGTCCACTATTATTATTTCTATCCATTATTATTGCTTCTTTCTATTATTGTTGCTCCTGTAGATCAAAATAACTCAACGTTTTATACATATACACATAAAAACTCCAGGATTAAAAGGTTTATAGGAAAGCCTGTTTATATGCCTTTTAAGGTAACAGATGATTCAATATATGATATAGTTGAAATCAAAAAATTAACGTAACTATTCAGCCTATCAAAACATGTCTATTGATATTGATTCTAACGAATACGAGGAAACCGAGAATTAACTTATGGACAATGAGAAAACATAGTCAATCGCCA
>DADO01000081.1:8603-10401 GCA_002509325.1 Methanosarcina sp. UBA402
TTAATAAAGATGGCTATTGATGTTGTTTTATATGGGCTGAATAGTTACAAATTAACAAAAGAAGAGGAATAAAGTCCAATATACCAGCAAATATAAGAAATAAAAAGAAAAGAGAAAAGCCAATAAAGGTAGACTGGAGCAAGTTCAAAAAGAAAAATGCAATAGAAAGGTTTTTTAGCTGAATAGGACCGCATAAAAATATTTCAAGGACGCGACGTTTCTTTGATTTCATACTTTGGAATTGTAGTGTTAGCAGCATAATGAAATAAAATAAGTTTCGGGATAAGCTCTTAAATAAAAAGCTGGAGTTCTTCGGTTTAGTACAACTGATTTTCTGACCTCTACGACTGAAAATATGTTTTTACAGGAATTACCTGCAGTAAAAGCCCTCTCCCTCGATGCAGGGCCTGCCGCCTGAAAGAAAGGAGGAAACACGATGAAAATTTACGAATCATATGATGATCTGCCCAAAATAAAGCTGCCTTATGGGAACGACATATATATAAGCGACAGCACTATCCGCGATGGTTCCCAGATGCCAGGAATAGTTATGAGCAGAGAACACAAGCTTCAAATCTATGAGTACCTGCACGAAATAGGGATTGAAAAACTCGAGGCATTCGTATTCAATAAAAGAGACAGAGACGCTGTAGAACTAATGTTCGATATAGGGTACGAGTCTCCCGAAATCACGGGCTGGGCAAGAGCTTCAAGAGCCGATATAGATAAAATTCTCGAAGTAGATGGACTTAAAGAAACCGGAATCCTGATGTCTGTTTCGGATTCCCACATTTATTCCAAGATGAGGCTCGCGGGAAGGGAGGAAGCCGAAGAAAAATACCTGGATGCCCTACAGTATGCAGTGGATCATGGACTACGCACACGGGCGCATCTGGAAGATATGACAAGAGCAGATAATTATGGTTTCGTTTTCCCGCTCGTTGAGAAAATTATGGAAATAGACCCTGATTGCATTATCCGGGTCTGTGATACCGTAGGATACGGAATGCCCTTTATGAATATCGACGAGCCTTATGGAATCCCGAAGATTGTTCAGTATCTCAAAAATGAAATCGGGGTAAAAAATATAGAAACCCACATCCATGACGATTATGGATTCGGGTCAGCAAGTTCAATTGCAGGCTTCTGGTATGGGGCGAACTGGACAAGTGTAACTTTCCTGGGCATAGGAGAACGTGCAGGAAATAGCGAAATGGAAAAAGTCCTGCTTTTCTTAGCAGATAGGGTAGAAGGTTTTGAAAGATACAACCTTGAGCCGGTTACTCGCTTTGCTAGGTTCATGGAAAAAGAACTCGGGCTGCGAGTTCCAAGAAACAAGGCGGTTGTTGGGAAAAATATTTTTGCCCACGAATCCGGAATACATGCCGCAGGCGTCCTCAAAAATCCCTTTAACTACGAACCCTATCCTCCAGAACTGGTAGGGGGAAAGCGGCTCCTGCTTATAGGGGATTCATCAGGTCTGGAAGTTATCCGTTATAAGGTTCAGGAGACCTTAAATGACCTTCTTGATGTTGAGACCATTGTGGAAAAAGACGACAACAGACTTCTAAAGATCCAGACAGAAATCCAGAAACTCTATGATAAGGAAGAAAGGGTTTCCTGTATATCGGATGAAGAGCTGCTTGCTTATGTGGAAAAGTACTTCCTTTACCAGCCTATCTGCAACCCAGCACATGCAGGTCGAGGAAAATTAAAAAATAAAAGAAAAATAGCCGAGTCTGAGGAAAGAGAATTGAAGGAATAAAGGAATTTCCTTCAGTACCTTTTCATTTGAGAT
>DADO01000081.1:10647-13044 GCA_002509325.1 Methanosarcina sp. UBA402
TCATTTGAGATCTTCAGTACCTTCTCATTTGAGATCTTCAGTACCTTCTCATTTGAGAATTTCTGCAGCGTACTTTGCAATCTCGTCAGCCATCTGACTGAGTTTTGTATTGCCTCCGAGATCGTAAGTTACATACTTACCTTCGGAAATTACGCGTTCTGTAGCTTTAAATATTGCTTCGGACTTCTCCTTTTCGCCAAGGTAATCAAGCATCCATGCTCCTGCAAGTACAGTTGCGACAGGGTTTACCTTGTCCTGACCTGCATACTTTGGTGCAGAACCATGAGCAGGCTCAAACATTGCGAAAGAATCCCCAATGTTGGCAGAGTAAATCAGCCCGATGCTGCCTACCAGAGCCGAACATTCCTCACTGATTATATCCATGAAGAGGTTTGTAGAAAGCAGAATCTTTTTATTGAAAATCTGAGGATTCTTGATCAACTGCTGGGCAATATTGTCGACGTGATAGGGCCAGACCTCAATATCTGGATAGTTCTGTCCAGCCTTTTCGACCTCTTCTAAGAAAGCGCCGCAGGTCATTTTTAGAATATTGCTTTTATGGATGGGCACAACAGCATCATACCCTCTTCTCTTAGCTTCCTCAAAAGCATAGCTGGCAATCTTATGGGATGCTGTGCGTGTAATTTTACGGATTGCAATTGAGACATCATCAGTGAGCTGAATTTCCTCTCCAATGTAAAGACCTTCTGTGCCTTCTCGCACGCAAACCATTTCCACATCTCCAAGAGGGGCACTTGAATTAGGGAAAGTCTTGATTGGCCTTACGTTTGCATAGAGATCATACTTTCTCCTTATTGATACTGCCACACTTCTTGGAGAGCCTATTCCTCCAGGCGTGGTTGTCGGCCCTTTAAAACAGGCATCTGAATTGTCAAGGATATCCCAGGTTTCATCCGGAATAAGGGAATTGCCTCCATGCTTTTCCCACCAACCAGCTCCTGCCTCACACATAACGAATTCTATGTCTGTGCCAGCGGCTTCTGTAACTTTAAGCATTGCGTCTACAAGCTCGGGGCCTACCCCGTCACCTTTGATTACTGCTGCGGTTTTACTCATAATTATCACCAGATCTTAGGGTTCTTATTTAATGAACCGAAGCGACTGAAAAGCTAAAAAAGGGGAACTTTTCGAAATTTTGATACAAATAATTGGATCTTCCCGCGTACTCAACGTAAGGCTATATATTTCAAGTTTTGGGTAATTTAAACTATTGCTGTGTCCCGACTTATGGGACCTATAAAGGGATGAAACTTTAATTAAACCCGGAAACTTCATGCCTTTGAGGAATGAAAATGCCTGCAAAAGTTCGATCAAAAGTTCCAATTACAGATAACCACATGCATATCGACCCCAGAGCCAGGGGACTTGAAGCAGTAAAAGAATTCAAGCACGCTGGAGGAACTCATATGATTCTGGTTACCAAACCCAGCTGGTCGCTTGGAATAACGGTCAAAAAACCTGAAGATTATCTAAAGGTTTTTGACGAAACTGTAGAAATCGCTTCAAAAATCAGGGAGCTGGGGGTTGGAGCCTTTCCTGTACTTGGAATCCATCCGGCTGAAATCTCAAAACTTACAGAGTATATTGAACTGCAGAAAGCTACAGAGATCATAAAGAAAGGTCTCGAACTTGCCTCAGGGTACGTGGAAAAGGGGCTCGCGGTAGGGATAAAGTCAGGGCGTCCTCACTACTCTGTGTCTGCCGAGGTCTGGGCAGCTTCGAATGAGATTATGGAGTATGCTTTTTCCCTGGGAAAAGAACAGGACTGCGCAGTTCAGCTACATACTGAAAGCGTGGGAGAGCCTGAACTCCGGGATATAGCAGAGAGGGCAAGAAAAACAGGAATAAAAATGTATAAGGTTGTCAAACACTACTCGCCCCCACTGGTAAAAACCTGTGAAGAGCTTGGGCTTTTTCCAGGAGTGATCTCGGTCAAAGGAGCAATCGAACATGCGCTTGAAGAAGGTACGCGGTTCATGATGGAAACAGATTACATTGACGACCCTGACAGACCAGGCGCAGTACTCGGCCCGAAGACAATTCCCAGAAGAACAATAAAGCTTATGGAAAAGTACGGTGAAGAGCCTTTCTGGATAATTCATAAGGAAAATCCTGAGAAAGTATATGATATCGAAATCGAAATTTAAAGATCTTTCAAGAAAAATCAGGCTTTGTAGAAAACCTACTTTAATCAGCTTCAATAGACTCTGAAATAAATAAGTAAAAATATATCCATTGGTCATCGGTTAAGGAATTTTTTTGCCTGAAAGCTATCGATTTTGCACCAGAAGCTTGCCTTAAATTTTGACCTATTTATATAAAATCGACATCCAGTTCCAGCCCTCAATATGCCAAAATTTTTGGCAAGAATTATGG
>DADO01000081.1:13314-14891 GCA_002509325.1 Methanosarcina sp. UBA402
AAACTCGTTATCTCAGAGGATTTTATCTCAGAGGATTTCTACAGAGCCACAATTTTATTTTTATAAATCTTTGGGTAATAACAGAATTTAGGGGATTTCTACAGAGCCATAATTAAATTGTCAAGGTACTAGAATCTAGTTTTTTACTACTTCCAGATAAACAAAGAGCATGGAATGACTTAATTAAACTGACCACTGATGAAGACAGGCGGGTTAGGTCTAAGGCTGCTTTTAATCTTGGTTCTATATTTTCTGCTGTTCCAGATTAACAACAGGTGTGGAAGGCTTAATTGAACTAACCAATAATCAAGACCGTTTGGTGAGAGTCTATGCAAATCATTCTCTCGGAAAATTTTCTATATTCAAGGCATCACAAGCAAAAAAAGAAGATTACAAACAGGAATTGGAAAAAGCAATTACTTTCTTTGAAAAATATTTTCAGGTTCTCTCACTTCCTCCAGACATAAGCTTCCTCTGTTTCAGAGGATCTAAGCTGGAGATCTGAGCGCAAAATATTGATCCTTTGCGGTTCAATCTCCAGTGAAACGCGTCTGGTAGCGCATTTTATCCTGCTTGAATTCAGGCAGGGGTTTCCTTGGTCATGATATAAGTAACCATTTCAGGGTTAAGCTTGCTTTCTCTTGAAATCCTTGTTGCAATATCCTCAGTGGATTTACCTTCGGACTTCATTTCCCTTATTTTTTCTTTCACTGACGATGGAATGACGTAGTATTCGTTGATGTCCTTCCTGTGACCCCAAACATCGCCTTCAATGAGTTGGATTCTTTGCATCTCAATGAACATTTCTATGGATTTTGAAATCGTGCGCCTGTAAGATTTGGGTAACTGAATTACTTCAATCTTCGGGCAGGCTTCAACCAGTCCCAAAATATCCTTGTTCGAAGGCCTGAAAGCCAGGTGAACAATACGCTCATTAGGGTTAAGTGTAAAGATATCTTCTCTGGAACTAACCACTCGGATTTTCATGTTTTTCCCTTCCTAATGTGAATTTTTTACATTTTTACTGTAAATTTTTAGGGTTTCATTTTAAATTTTTACGTTTTTACACTGATATTATTAGGATATACTTACTATAAATATTTATCCCATTTAACTAACAATATTTTGATAGTATTCTATTATGCTATCAATACAATATTTCACTAATGAATCTAAAAAAGCGAGGGGAAATACATAGATACATTTATAGCAGATTTATTTCTATTTTTATTCGATTTTTACCATTATTACTAATACAATTTCTTTCAACGAACTGATATAATTATTAGGACCTCTATCTAGATCTCATACCTTTTTCCTGGTAATCTCAGCAAGATTTTCCTATCCTAAATAAAGGAAAGTCGACTGTTAGACTGTTAATGAGTTATTTATGAATAGCCAATGACGAGCAGCCTGTGCAGTCGTGAGCAGCGCTGAGTGGCAGCAAATGGCAGTGAGCAATACTGAGAAGGAAAAGGGTTATCAAAGTGCTTCTATAAGCACTTCTATAAGCACTTCTATAAGCGCTTCTATAAACGCTTCTATAAGAGGGTCTCAAATTAGATTCATTGGTCATC
>DADO01000041.1 GCA_002509325.1 Methanosarcina sp. UBA402
TATGGACTTTAAAGGAACTGCTGACGTTCAGGTGTTTTAAAACATCACTTGGATAAAGATGGACCATCAATTCTTCTAAGGATTCTTATTTCTGTTTTTTATGTTTTTTAAAAACGTGGTTCGCAAAATGCTCAATTTGTTTCCAGATTTTTCACCTCTACCCTGTTACTGTTCAGGATGTCATTTTCCGTCACCTGGATTCCTGAGGCTATTGCATTTTTTCCTGCATTCAGGGAATAAGCTGATAGAGCATTGATTCCGCCTGCTGTATTTTCGGTCGAGTAAGGTACAGTTATTTCAAATAAACCATTTTTATCTGATACTACTTTATTCTGATATGTGAATTTTCGGCCTGTGTTTGAGCTGAGCTCCAGGGTAGCAGTAATGCTTTGTCCTGGCTCTGCAGTGCCTGAAAACCTGGCTCCGGGGACGAATTCGAATATTTTTACGTCATTTTTCTTGTTATTATTTTTCTCAGGGACTGTACTTTCATGGACAAGCCTCAGGTTTCCAAGATTTGTTCCGTCAAGTTCATGAAGTTTATATATTTCAGTATCCGTGAACTCCTTTTTAGGAGTGGCAACGATCTCAAGGCCATTTATTCCACTAACGGTTTCGACCGTGAAATATTTCTCTATATCCTCGCCTGCAAGCTCAGCAATAGCCCCAAACTTGCCACTTGCCATCAGTTTGTCGGTTATTACATACTTTACATTGAGTTTTTCCATAATTGCTTTTGCTTCATCCTCGGAGTCCGTTGTAAAGAAATGTGCAGAATCCTGTATACCGGTCTGGAAATTATTTGAAACTACAGGCCTCTTAGCCAGATAAACGATCCAGTTTCCATAGTCCCACCAGCTCAAAACCCCATATTCGGGAGCCTTGGAAGGTTCAAGGTAATACGATGTTTCAGGGCTCGAAGCTTCAAGCCAGGCCAGAGAGTCACTCCATTCAGGATCAATCGTGCGCCCCTCTTTAGCAAAAGCAAATCCAGCCCAAATACAGGGTATAAATACAAGCCCTATAAGTGCCACAGAGGAAGCGATTTTGAAGTAATCAGGTTTTGAGTCCTTTTTCGAGCTTGGCGGGTTATTCGCTTTCGCTTTTGATTTTCTTTTTGATTTTGTTTCTTTTACAGCCTGAGGCGCAGGCATTGCTTTTTTCCCGGTTATAGGTCCGGCTATAGGTCCGAATTTAACCAGTTTCTTTACTTCAGTCTCAAAATTAAGGGACTCAAGCAGGACCCAGAGGAAATAAGCGGTAAGGATTGAGACGTTTACTGCGAATAAATATGAGAAACGCCTCTGGGAAAACGCTAAATATGCAAAAAAGATTGACCATAAGAGGAAAAACACTCCTTCAGGCTTTGACTTTTCTCCTTTCCACTGAAGAACGAGCAGGAAAAACCCTCCCAGAGCGGCAGGGAGACAAAGCCCTAGACTTCCCAGTGCTGGCGCAAAGGTAAGATTTCCCTGTGCGGTTAAAAACAGAGGCAGGGCTTCGACAATCGTGCCTATGTATTCACCTTTTCCGAGGAAGAACCTTATTCCTTCAATTACGAAAGCATAGGATTCAGCGGAAAAAGTCCTGAGGGACAGAAGCCCTGCCCCAGAAACAAGTATTAAGATAGCTGGATAGGATTTCCAGTCAAGGTTTTTCTTTGAGATATATGAGGAAATACCCCAGAGAATTAAGGTCCCGGCTAGCAGGCTGAACACATAAAAGACCTGAAACCATGAAAGGTACATTGCACTCATTTCCAGGCCAGGACGTATAGACCCGGCTGACAGGGGAACGGTAAAGAGAAGGGTTGCAAGGAGGCTCGTAACAGTACAAATAAGTATGTAGTCGGAGTTTTTCCCGGCTTTAAGGTCGATTGTAGACTGTATGAATGCATAAAGAACAATAAAGCTTACAAGAGCCGGAGCTCCTATCCATGTAAAAATTAGAAGTGCGAAGAAAACCCCGGAGGCTCCAGCAAAAGCTAGCGATTTTATAAGTTTCTTTTCGGAAGAAAGGTTTCTAAGAGAGGTCAGGGAAAGTGATCCTTCCCTTGCCCATTTTAAGGCAAGTATAAAGAATGCATAGGCTGAGGTCGAGAGGAGGGTTTCTGCTACGTGATGGTCAACTGCTCCAAACCTGGATATATATACATGCGCTGGCAGCACTGCAAAAATGAAAGCTCCAAGGAGTGCGGTTTTTCTGTCAAATATTGAGGCAGCTGCAACATACAACGGAATTAATGTCAGAACCCCCAGAAGTACTGGCAGCAAGGCTCCTGCAAATTCGATGGTATGCAGACTTGGCTGTCCTCCTCCAAGGATTTTTGCAAGCAGCCCACCTAATAGATCAAAAAGAGGCGGCCACCCGATTTCAAAACCTTGTGGATAATTAATGTAAGAATCAAAATTAAGGTAATGGGGGAAATTGGAAGCTGTATAAATAATGCGCCGCATATGGTAGAAATCATCATATCCACTGAAGGTTATGCTTCCATTTGCAGTAACCGAGGCATATGACAGCATGCGCATGAGAAAAGAAACTACTACAACTGTGATCAGAGTAATAATACTGAATTTTAAATTATGATCGGGTCGTTTTGCCACTGGACATCCCATGCCTTTGTTCGTTATAACCAACTCTCTTATATTTTAGTTGTTCGCTTTTATTGTTATTCTTAGGTGAAGTAATTTTTGATAGTACTCAAATTAATGAGCTGATCCCAATAATGAGCTGATCCCAATAATGAGCTGATCCCAATAATGAGCTGATCCCAAAACTCAAATTGTTGTCTGAACCACGTATTCCGAATGACCAGTTGAGTTTCTGAGCTTAGAAAAGAGTTCTTATACTTTATTAGTTTAGATTAAAATCCTTTTGGACTATTTTTGGAATGAGCTCAATGTAATAATTTTTAAGGTTTTATGACCCATATGACAAGATGAGTACTTCAGATCTGTAATCTCATTTGGTAAGTATTATATATACCTCTCTTAATGTTGATATGTATTTTTCAATATACTTATATCCTTTGAGTTTAATGAATCGTTGAAATCAAAGAACGGCTTGTTACTATTGATGAAGTCTGCTACGTTACTATTGATGAAGTCTGCTACGTTACTATTGATGAAGTCTGCTACTATTGATAAAAGCATGATGCTACCAATAAATGATCTTATGTTATTTATTGAAATCTCATACTACTTATTAAAACCTGGTATCACTAATAGAAGCTCTGATAGTACTTATTTAAAAGTTTGGTTTGGAATTCCGCATATTAGAAATACCAAATAGATATTCTTTCAAACTGCCTGGAAACATATCCTGGTTTAGTTTTTCAGCGGCCTCTTAAACTTGTTTAAACTATTGAAATAAGTGGGAAACGGATGAAAATAGCCATATTTCATGATTATTTCGGAGCCATTGGTGGCGGAGAAAAGCTTGTGCTTATGCTCGCAAATTACTTCAATGCCGATGTTATCACTACTGATTTAAACATGGAATCTGTAAAAAAGATGGGGTACTCTAATATTCACATAATCAGTCTGGGAAATACTCCAAAAGTACCTCCTCTAAAACAGATTTTCGCGTCTTTTAAATTTGCAGCCTGTGATTTTTCAAAGGAATATGATTTCTTCATTTTTTCTGGCAACTGGGCACATTTTGCGGCAAAGAAACATAAGCCCAATCTGTACTACTGTCATACTCCCACACGGGCTTTCTATGACCTTTATGATACCTTTATCAGTAGGCAACCTTTCTTGATTTCGATCTTCTTCCGGATCTGGGTCAGGCTTCACAGGCCAGTTTCCGAGTATTACCTTTCCCATGTCTGTAAAATTGCAACTAACTCAAAGAATACATTAAAAAGAATAAAAAAATACTTCAACAGGGACGCTCAGGTTATCTATCCTCCAGTGGATACTTCAAGGTTTACATGCAAGGAATATGGAGATTTCTGGCTCTCAGTAAACCGCCTTTACCCTGAAAAGAGGGTAGAAATCCAGATTGAGGCATTCAAGAAAATGCCCGAGGAAAAACTTGTAATTATAGGGGGATATTCAAAAGGAGACCACGCAAAAAGTTACGCAGAGAATATAATTGACAATTTACCGGAAAACGTAAAGATCCTTGGGGAAGTTTCTGAGGCGGAATTACTTGACCTTTATTCCCGTTGTAGAGGTTTTATCTGCACTGCCATGGATGAAGACTTCGGCATGACGCCTGTGGAAGCTATGGCAAGTGGAAAACCTGTAGTAGCTGTAAATGAAGGCGGGTTTAAGGAAACGGTAATTGATGGGAAAACAGGTATGCTAGTTAATGCCGACTGCCAGGGTATAATTGAAGCTGTAAAGTTTATATCAAAAAGCCCGTCAGGTTATGGAGATGAATGCTTCAAGCGAGCAGCTATGTTTGACATCTCTATTTTTGAAAGATCCATGAAGGAAAGTATTATCTACGAAAATTAGTTTTATGAAGGTGATCTTCATACCTTTGGGCTCTTATTGAATAAATTATGATTTTCTTTATCTTGGAGAGTAATAACAGGAG
Source organism: Methanosarcina sp. UBA402 (assembly GCA_002509325.1). Lineage (GTDB taxonomy): Archaea > Halobacteriota > Methanosarcinia > Methanosarcinales > Methanosarcinaceae > Methanosarcina. The sequence continues at coordinate 4,552 of DADO01000041.1, forward strand.
ATACTAATTTGAATCTAAACTTAATTCTCGAATTAGCAAAAAGAGATATTACTGAAAAATATTCTGGATCTACTCTGGGAGTTTTGTGGAACTTCATCTATCCACTTGTGGATATTTTCATCTTTACGGTCATATTTTCCAACCTTATGGGGTCCCGTTTGCCCGGATCATCGTCAGTTTATAGTTATGGGTTCTATCTCACTTCTGGTGTAATTACATGGAATGCTTTTTCTAATACTGTTTCAAGAACAGCTACTGTTTTTCTGGATAAAAAACATATAATCTCCAAAGTGAAGGTCAATCTTTCTTCATTTCCCCTCTATATTGCGATCTCCGAGAGCATTACTTTTGTAGTTACAATGTTGGTGTTCTTGTTTTTACTTTCAATTAGCGGGTACGGAGTAGAACCTTTAATCTTATTTGTTCCATTAGTATATCTGGTACAGCAGATGTTTGCCTATTCTCTGGGATTCTTTATCGGAATATTTGTTGTTTTCATAAGGGACTTAAAGGAAATTATAAGAATCACACTCCAGTTCTGGTTCTGGTTCACCCCAATTGTATATGTCTATGATATACTTCCGGACTTTGTGAAGGAGCTTATGATTTACAACCCTGCATTCGCATTTATCGATGCCTATCATAATATCTTTATATATAAACAGACTCCGAATTTAGAGTCTATTCTCTGTCTTTCTTTGTTGAGCTTTGCAATCCTACTATTCGCAGGAATAGTTTTCAAAAAACTTGAAAAGGATGTCCGGGACTTTATTTAAAATGTAGTGAGTTGTGAACTAAAAATGATGCGAGTGACAGGCGTTTCAAAAAAGTTTAAGTCATATCATTCCCCGGCTGACAGGCTGAAGGAAATTATTTTCCGGAAGAAATACCACCGTGAAATCGTCGCACTGGATAATATCTCTTTTGAAGTAGGTGACGGCGAGACTCTTGGGATTGTCGGACAAAATGGTGCAGGTAAATCTACAATATTAAAAATCCTTTCCGGCATTCTGCTTCCAGATACGGGCTCAATAGAAATTGATGGAAAGATTACCGGAATACTGGAACTCGGGACAGGTTTTAATCCTGAACTTACAGGTCTCGAGAATATTTATATGAATGGTACTTTCCTCGGGATGACCAGAGCAGAGATAGATCAAAGAAAATCTGAGATAATGGATTTTGCTGAACTGGGCGATTTTATTTACGAGCCCATTAAAACTTACTCCTCAGGTATGTTGATGAGACTTGCCTTTTCAATTGCAATACACGCAGAGCCCAAATGTTTCCTTGTCGATGAAGCTCTTTCTGTAGGTGACGCTTATTTTCAGCAGAAGTGTATGAGGAAAATTATTGAGTTTAAAAACAGTGGCGGCGCAATTATCTTTATTTCCCATGATTTGAATGCGGTAAAGACATTATGTGATTCAGCAATACTGCTGGATAAAGGTAAAATTCTTGATTATGGTGATCCGAGGACTATTGTTGATTTTTATTATGGGATGGTATTACAGAAATCACACATGGGAGATGCTGAGGTAGAGGTCAAGAAAGTTTGTCTTAAAGATAAAGGTGAAGCATCAAACACCTCAACAGGTGAGGTTAAACTGGTATCTTTCAATATTTTGAATGAAGAAAATGAGCAGATATCTTATATTGAGAGTGAACAGACTGTTAGATTTGTTTATGAGATCGAAAGCTTAAAAGATTTAACTGAACCTCACTTTGGGTTCCATGTGAGAAACAGTCTGGGAGTATCGGTATTTGAGACAAATACCTACTGTATGGGAATACAGAATCCTCCTTTAAAGAAAGGACAGACTGTTAAAGTTACTTATGAAATGAAAATGCCCTTATCTGCTGGAAATTATTCCCTGTCAGTAGGAGTAGCAAACAAAGGTTATGATAGAGGATCTTTTGAAGAATACTTATTAATGGCTCATGATGTTGATATCCTCAGTGTTGTCTCCAATGATGATGCAATTACTTATTCGGGAGTTTTTAATATGGATCCTCAGGTATCAGTGGAATGAATTATCAGTTCTTATTTTAAAAAGTCTCATTGGTTCCTATTCTTAAACACATGTACCAAATTCATTATCCCGTTTTAAGTTATTTCATTGCTCCCAGAAAATAGATTTTATTGCTCCTGGAAAATAGATTTCATTGCTCCCAGAAAATAGATTTCATTGCTCCTGGAGAAGATTAAAAAACATCAGCTACAACTTTATCTGGCGCAGGAAGGGTGTTTTTGGTTTAAGGAAATTACTAATAAAGTACCTTTTAATATTAGCACAGAAGAATAGGTGAACCCGGATAAGAGCAGATAGAGGTATCAAAAGTGGATACATTCGAGATTAAAGATGAGGAAATTAATGTTGAAGAGATTATGGAAAAAATCCGTGAGAATATAAAGAAGAGAAAAGAAAGTGACGATTATAATGATGGAAGTTTTGAAGAAATAGAACAGGTTTTTTCAGAGATTTCTAGTTCAAGGAAACAAAGTTCTCAAGAACTTGAAAGTATCAGTTCTAATTGTAATATCCGCAACAATAGCTACTCTATTAGTTCTCATCGCCCAATCCTAGGCAATTTTTTAGTAAAAGGCCGAGAGTTGGTTCATGGAGAGGTCAGGCGTTATGTTGATCCCGTATTTCAGAAGCAAAGTGAGCTTAATTATAACTTCTTAGATCTTCTCGGTGGTACAAAGGAAGTAGCACATGATGCAAAGGAAATAGCAGAAACCTGTTCTAATAGTATAGAGCAATTAAAAACGGAGATCGAAGAACTGGAGGATGAAAATAAAGCTCTAAACCATAAAATTAAGCATTTAAATGACGAAGTTAAAAGGCTAAAAGTTGAATCAAAGCAGTTAAAATCCGAAATTATCAGCGACCTAATAAAAGAAGTTGAACTTCTAATCTCTGCTATTAATTTGGATCTCGACAACAAAGACAGGCTTGGCGAAATACTTAAATCGAGAATAAAGAAAGAATCTGAAAGTCAAGTAATGTGCTCCTCCGAAATGGCTGATTCAGGTATTAATTATTATGAATTTGAAGAACGATTTCGTGGTCCGAGAGAAAGTATTCTGCAGCATCAGTCAAACTTTATAAACTATTTTGCAAATCGCACCAATGTCCTTGATATTGGATGCGGGCGGGGAGAGTTTCTGGAATTAGCAAAGGATAAAGGCATTATTGCTCGGGGAATTGATGTTGATAAGGATATGATAGACTTCTGTAAATCTAAGGGTCTGGATGTTGAACTAAAAGATGCTATAGAAGCTCTTGAAGAAATTGAAGATAAAAGCCTCGATGGAATTTTTATAAGTCAGGTGGTTGAGCACCTCAGTCCTAATTATCTTATTAATATGTTGAATCTATGCAATATGAAAATGAAGTATGGTTCTTACATTATTATTGAAACGGTTAATCCTCTATCACTGTTTTCCTTTGCAAACTTTTACATAGACCTTTCTCACGTAAAACCTGTGCATCCAGAAACTCTTAAGTTTTTGGTTGATATGGCGGGTTTCCGTGATGTTGAAACTAAATTCTCGTCCCCTGTGCCCCCTGAAATGAGACTGCAAAAGCTTCCAAATCTTGATAATCAGGATGAGAAGACTCCGATGATTGAGATCTGCAATCAAAACATAGACATGATAAATAATGCTTTATACGGTGCCCAGGATTATGCAATAATTGGGAAAAAATAAGGAAATTAATAACAAAAAACAATGAACAAAGATTAATTTGTTTTCTACGTTCTTAAATTCGGTGAGATAACTTTGGAGCAGTTTTAATGAAAATTGCATTTGTTGTTCCCTGGTATGGAGATATTCCTGGTGGTGCAGAGAGTGAGTGCAAAAACACGGCTGAAAATCTTTCCAGAAATGGGATTGAAGTTGAAATAATTACTACATGTGTTAAAGAGTTCAATTCGGATTGGAGCACTAATTATTACGAAGAAGGAGTATCTAAATTAAATAACGTCACTATTCGAAGATTTAAAGTCCGACAAAGGAACACCAAACTCTTTGATCGTATAAACTCCAAACTAATGCGTAACCAGAAAATCTCGCCAAAGGAAGAGCGGATATACATAGAAGAAATGATTAATAGCGATGATCTTTATCGGTATATTGAGACTCATGGTTCAGACTATGACTACTTTATATTCATACCTTATATGTTTGGAACTACCTATTATGGATCTCAAATCCATCCAAAGAAATCCTTTTTGATACCCTGTCTTCACGATGAGAGCTATGCATATATGGATATTTATAAAGATATGTTTCAGAATGTTGCAGGGCTAATATTCCATGCTGAACCTGAAGCAAAATTGGCAAACGAAATTTTCAACATTAGAGGCAAACAAATAATCTTAGGAGAAGGGATAGATACCAATATTTCGTTTGAGCCAAAAAGGTTCCGGGAGAAATATGGAATAGATGATGATTTTATTCTTTACGCTGGAAGGCGTGAGCCAGGTAAAAATACTCCTCTTCTAATTGACTTTTTTTGTAAGTATAAGAAAAGAAATCAGAATGAGCTTAAACTTGTCTTGATAGGAAGTGGAGAAGTCAGTATCCCTGAGAAATTTAAAAAAGATATTATTGACCTGGGCTTTGTTCATAAACAGGATAAATATGATTCATTTGCTGCTGCAAGCCTTGTCTGTCAGCCCTCAATTAATGAAAGTTTTTCAATAGTGATTATGGAAGCGTGGTTATGTTTTACTCCCGTTCTGGTTCATTCCAGATGTGCTGTAACAAAGAACCATTGTATTAAAGGTAATTCTGGATTGTATTTTGATAATTTCGAGGAGTTTGAAGGGTGTATTAATTTTTACTTAAATAATCCTCAGTTAAGAAAAAAAATGGCTATAAACGGGAAAAAGTATGTAGATGAGAATTTTAACTGGGATAGAATTGTCGAAAAGTATGTACGGTTTCTTGAAGAGGCTTGAATATGGAAATTCATCAAATATTGCCGACTTTTAGTCCTGGTGATGCAATTGGCAATGAGGTTATTGAGATTAACAAAACGCTTAGAAAATGGGGTTATAAGTCACAAATATACGCTGAAAATATCCATCCTGAAATGAGCGCTAAAAATTATCTTGAATATCGTAAAGTCTCCTCAAAAGACAATATATTGATATTTCATTTTTCCATAGGCTCTGATATATCTCATTATGTAAGAGAATTACCTGATAAGAAAATAATAAGGTTCCATGGAATTACGCCTGAAAAGTATCTTTATGGAATCAATGATTATATTCAGCATTTGCTGGTACGGGGAAGAGAGGAACTCAATCTGTACCCTGAGTTAACTGACCTGGCACTGGCAAATTCCCGTTATACCCAGTTAGAGTTGAGTAAGCTGGGATTTAAACACATTGAGGTTTTTCCACTTTTAATGGATCTCAACATTTATGACAAAAATCCAAATCAAAGCCTCTTATCCAGGTTTGATGATGATTATGTGAATCTTCTCTTTGTTGGAAGGATAATTCCTCAAAAGAATCAGCATGTCATCCTTAAAATTTTCTCTTATTATAAGCTTATAAATCCTCGATCGCGTTTATTTTTAATAGGCAATTTTGAAGGTTGTGAAAACTATTATGATCAACTACAGGAGATTATTAAGAAGCTAAAGTTAAAAGATGTCTATATTCCTGGAAAAGTCTCAATGGATGACCTCATTTCTTATTATAAACTGGCGGATGTTTTCCTTTGTATGAGTGAATGGGAAACGTTTTGTGTTCCGCTTGTTGAAAGCATGTATTTTGACACTCCGATTCTTGCTTATAATTATACTGCAATACCGGATACTCTCGGAAACTCGGGAATTCTAATTAACAAACTTAAATGCAATGAAATTGCGGAAATGATTGATCTTGTAGTAAAGGATGAGGCTTTCAGAAATAAAATAATCCGGAAGCAGAGAGAAAGACTCAAAGATTTTGAAAGACCCAATATGGAAAATTTACTAAAAGAATATATTCAACAGGTGATTGATTGAAAATCGCCTTCGTTGTCCAGCGTTATGGGCTGGAGGTAAATGGAGGTGCTGAATTCCACTGCAGGCTCGTAGCTGAGCATTTATCAAAATATTTTGATGTAGAAGTTCTAACTACTTGCGCGATAGACTACAAAACATGGAAAAATGACTATCCTGAGGGAGTTGAAACCTTAAATGGAGTATTGGTCAGGAGATTTCCTGTTGATTATGAAAGAGATTTGTTGAAATTTAATAAGTTCTCTGAGAAAATTTTCGGTAATATTCACACTTACGAAGACGAAGTTGAATGGATGAAACTGCAGGGTCCTTATTCAACAAAACTTTTAAACTATATCAAAAGTAATGAAAAAGATTATACTTGTTTTATCTTTTTTACCTATCTTTACTGTACTACCTTTTTTGGTTTTCCACTGGTAAAAGAAAAGGCTTTGCTTGTCCCAACAGCCCATGATGAACCTCCTATCTATTTGTCGATATTTAATTCTCTATTCAAATGCCCCAGAAGGTTTATCTATAATACAGAGGAAGAAAAAAGTTTTGTCATCTCAAAATTCCGGGTTTCAAATATACCGTCTGATATCGTGGGTGTAGGTATAGATATTCCAGATAATATTGATGCAACCTCATTTAGCAAGAAGTATAACCTGGATGATTTCGTTATTTTTGTTGGAAGGGTAGATGAGTCTAAAGGTTGTCAAGATCTATTTGATTATTTCTTACGGTACAAAAAGGAAAAGAAATCTTCTATTAAACTTGTTTTACTTGGGAAACAGACTATGCAAGTTCCTAAAAACCCTGACATTCTTTCCTTAGGCTTTGTCCCGGAGCAGGATAAATTTGATGGGATCAAGTCGGCTAAATTATTGATAATGCCCTCAAAGTATGAAAGTTTGTCCATGGTGTTGCTAGAATCCTGGCTCTGTAATACTCCCGTACTTGTAAATGGAAAATGTGACGTGTTAAGAGGTCAGTGTATCAGAGGCAATGCAGGGTTGTACTATGAAAACTATGATGAATTTGAGGCATGCCTTGAGATTCTTCTGGCAAATGATGGAATGAGGAATGCTATGGGGAAAAACGGGATGAAATTTGTTTTGCAAAATTACTCATGGGAAAATATAGAGAAAAAGTATATTTCAATATTGAAGGAGATTGATAGCCGCAACTAATAGATTTGGTATTGTGGGGAAATCTGAATGGAATATCTTCTTTTCATTTTTTATCTTTCATCCTGGAAGGCTGGAGTTCGTCCGCTTCGAGCAAAGTATGGAAACTTCAACTTCCTCATTGGAAAATAAAATATCCGGCTTTGTAGAAAACCTACTTTAATCAGCTTCAATAGACTCTGAAATAAATAAGTAAAAATATATCAGGCAATTCAGCCTAAGTTTGACAGTATCCAC
>DADO01000012.1 GCA_002509325.1 Methanosarcina sp. UBA402
TCGTATCTTAACCGAATCCAAATGTTTCTACACTCAGAAAGAATGGTTTGTCTGTTTTTGAGGGTATTCTTGCGGCGCTCAAAGGAGCGCCGTTAACTTACCCTGAATAGTTACAGTTTACGTAAAAATATAAATTATCACAAATTATGTTTATACTGGTAAGACAATGGTGATTTTAATATGACAGAGGAAAAGGATCAAAGTAAACAGAAGATAGAGACAAAGGAACAAAACAAGCAGAAGACAGAGGCGAAGGATCAAAGTAGACAGGAAGAACTTAAAGAGGATTCTCTGGAATCAATGCTTGAAGAGCAGTTAAGAAGCCAGATTCGTTCGGATTATCGTCGCAGTCTGGGCAGTGAATATCGCAGAAGATACATGGAATAATTTATTGAATGATTTGCCGGATGAGTTTCTTTTTTCTAATCCAGCTTACCCGCGTCCCGGATCAGTTTTGGACAAAAAAGGTCTTCCCTGGAATTTTCTGCGCAACCGGAAATCTCCATGAGATTATGACATTCCACAGCTTCCAAGATTGAATCTTTCTCTCAAGGGAAAAGGGAAAGAATCCCTGTACTTAGTTAATGGTTTTATTTCTACTATAGTCACGCCTATAATTGTTGCAATAAAAACCACTTTGCATCTCATCTAATAGTTGCATTACTAAGCCTCTTTACTATATTATAGTGTCTTATAGTGTCTTTATCTTACTATTATAATTTCTATAACAGTAATATACTGTTGCGCTAAATATAGTAAATCCGGGGATTCCTTTTAAACTGCATAAATTTTATATGGGAATACTTCTAAACTAAAGTTGAGATGTATAGCAATAGATTTCCAACTGAATAAATTATCTGCAACGGGGGCAAAAAGAATTTATCTAGTTACTTTTATTCTATGATTGTTCTCGTTTACTTAGTTATGAAACAGCACAGGATAACGAATATAATGATAGTGGAAGACTCCTTATGAAAAGTTTTATTAAGAACTCATTAGAATAGACCGGGGTATTTAATGAGCTCAGTTAAAAAAAATAATTTGGTTATTAATTCTTTTATTCTCTTTGCTTTGATGCTATATTTCTTTTCAGGTTTTTTACCTGTAGCAGGAGCTATTACTGGTCAGAAACTGGTTATAGAAGATAATGAAAACACTGAAGTCGCTCCTAATCTTGATGAGGTAATAGCAAAGTGCCCAGCTTCTGTTCAGGGCCTGATTGAAAAGGGGCATGCGCTACACTCACTTAAAAAATATGAGCTTTCTATAAACTGCTACAATGATGCGCTTAAGATCGATCCAAAATCCTCACCTGCCTGGTATGGGAAAGGATGTGCTCTGGCTGAAGTGGGAAAGAATGAAGAAGCAATTAACTGTTACGAGAAGGCTCTTTTAACCTTTCAGGCTTCTGGGAACTGGTCTGACAAAGGTAATGAGAATTTAAAGCTAAAGAAGTATGTCGAGGCTATAAACAGTTATGACAAAAGCTTTGCTGCCGATACCTATCTCTCCATGGTATGTTACCGAAAAGCTCTTGCTTCTGAACAGCTTGGGCTAGACCAGGAAACTCTGGCTTCTTATGAAAAATCTATTGAACTAAATTACAATTCCTCCAGATCTCTCGAGATGCAGGGAATGGCTTACGTCGGACTTGAGCAATATTCGGAGGCAATGGAATGCTTTGACAGGGCTCTTAATATTACTCCTGAAAACTATGAACTCTGGTACCAGAAAGGAGTAATTCTTGAAAAGTCTGGGGATTACGAAACTGCGATAGGTTGTTATGACAAAGCGATTTCTTTTAATCCAGATATGGTAAAGGCTTGGCATAACAAAGGTGTTAACCTTGAAAAAATGGGAATGTACGAGGAGGCTCTTACTTGTTATGATTTTGTTCTCCTCTCTGAGCCCGAGAACCTTGATGTCCTTCAGAGAAAGGGTTTATGTCTTGAAAAGCTTGGGAGAGCTGACGAAGCTCTGAATTGCTATGATGAAGTCCTGACTTACGATCCCGGTAACTCTGAAGTCTGGTATAATAAAGGTTCTTTGCTTGATAAGGCCGGACAATACGATGCTGCAATAGCTTGTTATGACAGGGCACTTAACCCGGATGCAGGGATTCAGGTTGAGGAAATCGGAGGAGAATTGCTCGAACAGCTAAGCGTTTACGAATCAACCCTTCCGTGTTACCCCGAAACTCCTGAATTTAAGTCTTCTGCAATTAAGATCTGGTATGAGAAAGCCCTGTCTTTTGATAAGCTTGAAAAATACGATGCTGCACTTGAGTGTTATAATAAAGTTCTTGAAACCGAATCTGGACACCCTATAGTCTGGTACAAGAAGGGCATGGATCTTGACAGGCTTGGCAAGTACGAGGAGGCGATTGGGTGTTACGACAGAGCCCTAAAACTTGATTCCAGGTATGCTAAGGTCTGGTACCAGAAAGGCTTCGATTCTTCAAAAATAAAAGATTACAAAGCTGCGGTAAAAAGCTATGATGAAGCTCTTGAAATTGACGAAAATTATACACTTGCATGGTATAATCGGGCTTTTGCCCTGGCAAAGCTTGGAGAATACAAAAGCTCGCTTGAGTGCTACAATAAGGTCCTTGTCTCTGTCCCAGACAGTGCTGTTGTCTGGTACAATAAAGGCCTTGTTCTCGAACAGCTCGGAAAGCGCGAAGAAGCTTCAGATTGCTATAACCAAACTCTCCTGATCGATCCAGAGTATTCGGCTGCCCGTTTCCGGTTAAACAAAAGTGTAGAACAGGGTTCAACAGAAACTCCAGAATCCAGGTCTGTTAAAAATAGTAGCATGGATACTAATCCTGCCCATGCGCTTTCAGGAGGTTTCTGGCTTTATCTTCTGGATTATAAACATTCAAATTCGGGAGACAGGCCCGAGCTCACAGGAGTTCTGAAATTATTTAATCAGGAAGTCGGTTGTGATGCAGCATGGTATGGGAAAGCCTCAACTTGCAGTAAACTCGGAATGTACGAGGAAGCTCTTGCCTGCTATGATATGGTGCTTGAAATCAATCCTGCACGTGCTGAGGCGTGGTATGAAAAAGGCTCGCTACTTGACAGGCTCGGCAGAAGCGAAGAAGCTCTGGAGTGCTACCAGAAAACTCTGGACCTTGACCCTCAATCAAGTACGGCCTGGTATGGGATAGCTTCTGCTGTAAGTGATCTTGGAAGGCTCGAAGAGGCAGTCAGTTACTATGACAAGGTGCTTGCTCTAAACTCTAGCAACTCAGAAGCCCTTTTTGGGAAAGGTCTTGCTCTCTCGAATATGGGCAGGTACGAGGAGGGGATCTCCTGTTACAATATAATTCTTAATTCAGAGCCTGAAAACCTTGAGGCTTTGAGTAGCCGGGCTCTTGCTTTCTCGAAATCCAATAAATCCGATGACGCGCTAGCAGACTACGATAGAATTATTGAGCTTCAGCCTGACAATACCCAGGCTCTGGGTGAGAAAGCCTCTTTATTTGAGGTACTTGGAAGGTATGAAGAAGCTGCTGCATGTTATGAGAGGATGCTTGAAATCTCACCAGAAAACAGGGAGATACTTTACAGGCAGGGAAAAACCCTGGAAAACGGTGGAAACTTTGAGGGAGCAATAGGCTGTTATGACAGGATTCTTGAACTGGATCCGGGCAATGCGGATGCCTACAACAATAAAGGTTTTGCACTCTATAAACAGGAGAGATACCAGCAAGCGATTGACTGTTATAATAAGGCCCTGGAATATAGTCCAGACAACGCTGCAGCCTGGTATTTCCAGGGATGTGCTTATCTCACAATAAGCAGCAATAATGCAGCCCTGAACTGTTTCGAAAAAGTAGTCCAACTTAAACCTAACTGCATAACTGCCTGGTATAACAAGGGATACATCCAGAATATGATGGGAAAAGTTGAGGAAGCAATATTATGCTATGACAACGCTCTTGCAATCAATCCGAACTCGTCTTCAACCCTCTACAACAAGCGTTTCGCCCTTTACAGCATAAAGAAGTTAGATGAGGCTGCCGTATGCAAGGCGCGACTCGAAGAGGTCGATCCCGGCTTTGTGGATGCCCTGGAGAATAGAGGAACCAAGTTCTTCCTTCCTGAAGTTTATGATAGCAGTCTAAACTACCCCCTGCCTTCAAGATGGTACGGAGGAGAAGAAAACGTATCAGGAAACACTAGTATGAATATGACTCAAGCTCCCAAGGCAGGAACTATCCAGGAGCCCTATGACAACCTTAAAAACAATAGTAGCAACAACATTCCAGAGCTTAATGAGAACCAGGGAAACCAGGATCCAGGATACTGGTATGTGCCTGAACCTGATGAAGGAAGAGCAACTATTAGTGAAGAATGGCGCATTCCGGAAGCCAGATAAAGCCTGAACTCCGGAAAATTAAAACTCTAAAGCCTTTTCCGATTGAAGTTAAATGAATATCGGAAAGGCTTTTCATAAAATTTTTAATCTTGTAATATATTTAATCTTGTAATATATTTAATCTTGTAATATATTTAATCTTGTAATATCAGTAGTTCACTAATTTT
>DADO01000137.1:0-3903 GCA_002509325.1 Methanosarcina sp. UBA402
TAAAAGCTCACCTTTTTTTCACTATCTGCGGACGTATTTATTTTCTTAGGTTGGATTGATTGATTGATTGATCGAATAGCATAGAACTGATTGGAGTCAAGAATACTACACATTAGTGTACTTATCAAGTCTGAAATTTAAGTGGTTCCTCATCAAGACTTAATTTGAGGATACCTGGTTTAAGAAGATTTATTTGAGAATAAGAGATCTCACAATCAGTCATACTGGCAACTTTGAACCTTCTTAATCCTTTTTATTATACCGGACATCCATAAGCATTTTTTCTATCCTGACCCAGATTTGCCAGACCTGATCTGCAAATTCACTTTCGTTTGCATGCTCACTTTTTTTGGCATATTCTATCAAGGTTTGTTTCTGAAGCATCGCTTTCGTTGTAATGCCATCATAAGGAAGCCTGCCTATTATCGGAATTCCCAGCTCGGTACAGAATTTTTCAATTAGCTGAGTATTCTCTTCATTTATGTCATACTTGTTGATGCAGACAACAGTCGGGATCATGAAGTGTAGAGTAAGTTCAATAGCTCTCTTCATATCATGGATTCCGGAAATTGTTGGTTCGCTTACCACAAGAACCAGGTCTGTACCTGCAATAGCTGCAATAGCTGAACAGCCTGTTCCAGGGGGGCCATCAATTATGATTAAATCTTTATGATACTGTTCTGCAAGATTTTTCGCATTGTTTCGAACGACGCTTACAAGTTTTCCGCTTGCCTCCTCCCCGATGCCGAGCCGTGCATGAGCCATAGGCCCAAAGCGGGTTTCGGAAGAGAAAGCCTGACCCGAGACCCTTTTTTTCATGGAGACTGCCCCTTTGGGACAGATAATGGTGCAGACAGCACATCCCTCGCATCCGTAAGGGTCAACTTCAAAGTTTTCATTTACCGCCCCATACCTGCAAAATTCTCTGCATTTTTTGCATTCGATACAGAGTTCCAGGTCAATTCTGGCAACCTCAAGGCCGTAGTAGTCTTCTTTTTCCAGAACCCTGGGTTTTAGGATAAGATGCATATCAGCTGCATCCACATCGCAATCGGCAATAACAGCATCTTTTGTAAGGGAGGCAAAAGCTGCCGTAAGAGTTGTCTTTCCAGTCCCACCTTTTCCACTAATCACAGTAAATTGCTTCATATTTTCGCTTCCTCTAGACCTGCAACCTCTAGACCTGCAAGCTGGATTTTTATTGCTTCAAAAACGCTGAGAAATTTCTCATTCCATCCTGGCATTTCTCGAACAAAGGGAATACCCTGAGAATAGAGTTCTGCAATTTTGCGATCGTTTGGGATCTTGAGGAGGATCGGGATTCCTTTGGCTTTGCAGTAGTCTTCAACGCTTGAATCTCCTAACCCCCAACGGTTAATGATAACCCCAAAGGGAATTTTAAGCTCCGCTACAATGTCTACGGCAAGCCTGAGGTCATGAAAACCAAAAGGAGTTGATTCAGTCACAAGCACACAGTAATCCGCATCTCCAATAGAGGCAATAACAGGACAAGAAGTTCCCGGGGGTGCATCAAGAATTACAGTTTTCCGGTCATCAATGTACTTCTTGAGCGCTTTTATAACAGCTGATGCCATTGTTTCCCCAATATTTAAAAGCCCCCTGTAAAACTCTAGGGAATTCCTTCCTTTTGCTTTTTCGATTACTCCAAGGGATCTCTGAGATTCTTGGATTGCTTTTTCCGGGCAGAGGATAGCACATCCTCCGCATCCGTGGCACAAAGAAGGGAAAAACAAAACTCTGTCAGGAAGTGCAGCCAGGGCATTATATTGGCAAAAGTCCGAACACTGCCTGCAGATGTCGCATTTTTCCTGATTGATTACCGGCACCGAGTAAACGACATCTTCTACTTTTTCAAGGTCAAAGCCAAGGAAAAGATTACAGTTAGGTTCTTCCACATCGCAGTCAAAAAGTTGTACATTTGAGAGAGCAAGGGCAAGATTTAAGGAAACTGTGGTCTTCCCGGTCCCTCCTTTTCCGCTTGCAATTGCAATTTTCATATTCGATCTCCATGTTATTCCATAGGAGTTGTGATTTCTTCTAGATCCTGGAACCTATCGAGGGCATCTCTTACAGTGCCTGCCTCGTCAGGGATTCGCAGGATTTTTATAAAATTCGCCCGAAGCATGTAGTAGGGACCTTCCGCGACAGTTCTTACCACAAGCACGTTTGCCTTCTCTCGGATGATTAAGTCCACAGCCTTGATGCCTCTTTTCTTCTCATAATTGGAAAATAAATTTTCGAGAATTTTCCAGTTCTTGACCCTTCCCTCTTCAAGCTCTATAAAAAGAAAATAAGGGGCCTTTCCAAGGTGCTCCGAAAGCTTTGATTGGAGCCCATCTTTACCGAAAACAGGGAAAGCCAGCCTTAAATTCTTCCTTTGCGCAGGTTTTATGTTGACAACAATATGCTCCAGATTTTCCACTTCTTTTTTAACAGCCGTTTTGACATCCTCTGAAAGCAGCTCCACTCTCTTCAGGTCGGTTTCGTCCTCAATTTCAACAGTGGCTTCCCCAAAAACCACAAGTCCGGATTTTCGGAGTTTCAGGTCCTCAAGCCCTATCAAGCCGGGGATACTGCAGATATTTCTTTTAATTCGCTCACTTTCCTCTTCATCAAGCCAGGCATCCATCAAGGTGAGCACCGCATCTCTGGCGCTTTCGACCCCCATTTTGAAGATCAAAAGAGAAATTACAATAACACCCAGACCCTCAAGTTCCGAAATCCCAAGCATGGAGCCGAGGATTGCTACGACTACAACCAACGAGGAAAAAACATCCGTATAAGAATGTTTTGCATCAGTTATCAACGCCTGAGAATGGATTTTGGTCCCTATATTTCGTTTGTATATTGAAAGTCCATAGATTACAAGCACTGAAAAAGCAGCTGTTACAAGAGCAAGTCCCTGAAACTCAGTCTGAGAAGCGGTATTTACACCTGTAAAACCCTCCTTTAGCAGTTCAATGCCTGAAAACAGGATTAATATAGAAACAAAGAGGGCTACAATATTCTCTGCTTTGTAATAACCGTAAGGAAAATGCTGGCCACTGTTTTTAAGGCTTATCTTAAGCCCGACCCAAACTGCTAGAGAGGCAAAAATATCCAGGCTTGTGTGGACAGCATCCGCAAGCAAGACTGTGCTTCCTGAGTAGATACCCACAGCCCCTTTAAGAAAAGCGAGGAATAAAAGCGCCAGGGTTGCGTTCCTGGATGCCTTAATTCCGAGCTTCAAATTGTCCTGTGCAAACATTTGAAGATCTGTTTAAAGACAAATCATCGATTCTCCCATAACTTTGAATAATGAATCTTTAGAAAATTGAAACATTTTTACATTCTCTGGGAGTACTGCTCGCGATTTCAGTGGTGGTGATGCTCTTCATGCCCGTGTTCGGAACAGGAATTCTCAGCAGTTGCGCTCTGGAGATTTCCTGCTTTCCAGGCCTCAAACGTATCCCTTACTGTGCCGCCAGCTCCTACAAAAACCTTAATTCCATAGGATTCGAACATGTTTACAGCCTTGAACCCAAGCCCACCGCAGAGCATAATATCCACTCCGTTCTGGTAAAGGTATTCAGGAGGAAGTCCGACGCCTCCCATATGCTCACTGGTATTAGGAATTACCGTGACTTGATCGGTTTCTGTGTCTATTATGGTATAGGTAGGAGCTTTTCCAAAATGCTGTTCAACAATCCCTTCCAGACCATTCTTATCTCTTGTAGGAATACTTACTTTCATATAATCACCTGTATTTTTATCACTTTTATCAATCAGTGGAATTTATTGATTTATTAATCTGTAATTTCTCTTCCCACGCCACTTCCTTTCATTCCTCTTCCCATACCGCTTCCTTTCATTCCTCTTCCCATGCCGTTTCCTTTCATTCCT
>DADO01000137.1:4235-15896 GCA_002509325.1 Methanosarcina sp. UBA402
CCCATGCCGTTTCCTTTCATTCCTCTTCCCATGCCATTTCCTTTCATTCCTCTTCCCATGCCGTCTCCCTTTCTCATGCCAGGAGCGCTATTAGGACCGCGGATTGATTGAAGTTCTCCAGCTTCGTACTGTCTGATGGCTTCCTGAACTGTACCCTTTGCTCCGACTTGAACATCAATACCAAACTCTGTGAAAATGGAAAATGCATTGGGACCTACACTGCCTGTTATGAGTACACTGATCCCTGAGTTTGCAATAAGTTCTGCTGCTTTAATGCCAGCACCGCCAGAAGCAGTTAGGCCTGCATTTGATATCGATTCCACAGATCTGGTTTCAAGGTCATAAATTATAAAGTAACTGCATCTTCCAAACCTGGGATCAACTTCTGAGTCAAGTCCCTTACCACTAGCGGTTATGCAAATTTTCATTCTTTTTACTCCATCTGTTTCATTTATGATTAAGTATCCGAAAGTTCTATGACATATTTCCCTCATATGAGGGAAAGTATTTATAGATTTCTATACAAGCAGGGATTATTGCATCTATCTTGTATTGTATACAATTAACGAGCCAGTTTCAAAACTGCCTTGATCTCTCTAAATAATATCCTGGAGTAAAGACGCCAAAATCAATAGATAAAATGGAACATCTACTTTTAGTCAAAAGCATCAGTAGCCGAAATTTTGAAACAAATTTAACTGCTAAAAAGAGATACAGTGAAAATCAGGAATATTCGAGTATTTTCAAAAAAAACGGATATTAGGAACTCAGACCGCAGAAATCTCTTTATTAAAACTTGAATCGGCGTCCTTTAATCAAGGGAGAACTCGAAGTTTTCAAGCTCATAGAGATTTCGAACTTTGGTTTCGGGAAGATTATATTTCCAATGGATTCTTAGAAAGAATTTTTTTGGAGGAATTGAGAGCAAACAGAGCAAAAATCAGATCTATAGACAAGTATCATAGCATGCTCTACTCAATTCCTTATGTTTCAGAACCTGATCGATCCTTGGCCAGTTTTCCAAGGAAATATCCAGGCTTTGCAGCAACAATTTCCACATTAGCATACTGGCCAGGTTTTAGATTCGAGTTGCTTATAACAACCGGGCGGTAAGAGTCAGTACGGGTGAGAACATCTCCTATTTCAGTATACTTCGAAACAAAAGCCCGGCCTTTCCAGCCGATCATTGCCTGCTTGGATTCAAGCTTGATCTGCTCGCAGACCTTATGTAGCTCACGGGAGCGCTGTACGGAAATCCGGGAGTCAAGGTTCCGAAAGGAAAAGGCTTTCGTGTGAGGGCGGGGCGAGTATCTTGAAATATTGACTTTTTCGGGGCGATATTTCTGTATCCATTCGACCGTTTCTTTGAAGTCATCATCGGTTTCATCACAGAAGCCAACAATTATGTCAGTAAAGAGGGAAAGGTCTTCGAAACGGCCACGGAATTTTTTAATGATGGTGTCCACTACGTCCATTTTATGCAGGCGGTTCATTTTCTTCAGAACCGAATGGGAAGCGGACTGAATAGGCAGGTGAAGGAGTTTAAAGATCCTGTCAGAATCAAAAGCTTCTACCAGATCGTCGAGAATTGGGAGGACAGAAAAAGGATTCATCATTCCGATCCTCACTTTGAAATCCCCGGGAATTTCCGAGATCATGCGCAGGAGTTCCGGCAGTTTGACATCTATATCCATTCCATACTGGCTGTCGTCCTGGGAAGTGAGCCAGATTTCTCTGCATCCATTTGCAATAGCCGCACGGATGTCTTCGACGATCTCATTAGGAGGAAAAGAGCGCAGTTTGCCTCTTGCATGCTTTACAATGCAGTAAGAACATGAGAAATTGCAGCCTTGAGAGATCTGACAGATGTGGATATTTGGATTGGAGCGTTCGCGTGGAACATTGAGGAAGCCCAGGGGCTCAGAAGTCCGAAATTCAAAACGTGCTCCTCCGGGCAACTCTTTCTCTTTTCTTTTCTCGATTGAGGAAAGGAGTTCACCAATTCGAGAAATCGCATTTACTCCCAGGATATGGGCTTCGGGATTTGCGTGGAGAATGTCCTCAAGCTGCACCTCGGGCATGCAGCCAGAAACGATGACCTGCACGCCCAGTTCACCCATCCTGCGGATTTTGTAGAGGATTTTCTGTTCTGTTGTATATTTTACTGTGCAGGAGTTGCAGATGTAGACTTCTGCCTGGTCGGCAGTCTCGGGACTCAATACTTTGTGCCCAAGCCTTTCTATGCTTGCTTTCATTATCTCGGCTGATGCCTGGTTTGCCGAACAGCCAAAACTTTCAAGATAGACCTTCATATTCACTCTAAATTTTATGTTTTTTAATTCTGTATTTTTTAATTCTATATTTTTTAACTCTATACATCTTAATTGCATGTTTTTAAAATTCTATATTTCTCAATTCTGCATTTATTATTTCTCAATTCTGCATTTATTAATTCTATAATTCATAGCTCTGTATTTTTAACTCCGTGTTTCTTTAATTCTATATTTATTAAAAATCCGTGTTTTAGAAATGAATGAAAAAGAATAAGAGGATAAAAGAATTTACAGATAGAGAGGAGTGTCCCGCTTATTCTTTATGTAAATACTGTCTGTAAACCTGACTGCCCCTGAGGCACCCATAGAAATTGTATGTACCCTGGCGTCTCCGATGCCAAACAGGTGGACTTCTCGCAGAAAATGGCCTGGAGTTACAGCTGTTGCTGAAAAGATCACGTCTTTTCCGGGCACAAGCTTGTCGGTATCAAGGACATCGTTGAGGTTTTGAAGGGTAATTCCCATTTTTTCGAGCCTTGGCATTTTTTCTTCGATTTCTTTATCAACCTTATCCTGACTCTTTCCGTTTGCAACCGTGGGAAGCACAAGCCTTGCAAGGATCTTTCCACCAAGGATCTTGATTGCAGCTGCTGTGAGCACGGCTTCACCTGAACCACCCGCGCCCACTACCATATGAATTCCTGACCCGCGGATCGCAGTTGCAACCCCAGGCATAAGGTCTCCGTCACTTACCAACCTTACGCGAGCGCCTGCTTCCCGAATCTCGGTTATTTTCTGAGTGTGTCTGGGCCGGTCAAGAACAACAACAACAAGCTCTTCAACACTTCTTTCGAGAGCCTTTGCGACGATTTTAAGGTTGTGCCTGACAGGAGCATCCAGGTCGATCCTTTCACCAGGGTGTTCTTCTTCATAGCGTACTACATCTGGGCCGACAACGATCTTGTCCATGTAAATATCAGGCCCGTGGAAAATTCCTCCCCTTTCCGCCATTGCCATAACTGCAACCGATCCAGGGCCGCCGTCAGCGGTAAGATTTGTTCCCTCAAGCGGATCGACTGCAATATCGACTTCAATGTTTCCTTTTCCTGTTCCTACCTGCTCCCCGATATAAAGCATGGGAGCTTCATCCCTTTCTCCTTCCCCTATTTTGATTATGCCTTTCATATCAAGCTTGTTCAGCATTCTTCGCATGGAGGCGACTGCCACCTGGTCGGCAAAGTTTTTGTTCCCGCGACCCATCTGGTAGGCTGCGGCAATAGCAGCAGCTTCGGTCACCTGAATGAGCCTGGGCAACAACTCACACTCAATAGGCCCTGCCCATTCAATCATTTCTTCTACGGTCCTCGGTTGAGATATAATAATCAACTCCCAAATTTTGCTTGCGGATAATCCGCTTCCTGATAATGAATATATTTCTGCGGTTTACTCTCGATGCTTATGTGAATTTCTTAACACAATAGTATATTAATGAATCCATTGGAGAATTTGAGATAAATATCCGTTAAATGCGAATAACCTCTGTCAGTGAAATTCTGTTGTGTTTGTATCCAATTAGGTATATTTTCAAAATAATACCTGTACTCTTTTCGGTAAATAAGAGATATTGACATTAAAATGTACACCATAAATATCTATTACAAATTCTAGACCTTACATAATTTTATTCTAGCTTTAAATTGTAAAATGTTGCATAATTTATTGAAATATACGGTATTCTAATAAGGAATTTTGAGAGTAGTGAAGATAAAATCCCGCTTTATCTTGAATCTTTTTACCTTTATTAAAGCTTTAGGATATTAGAAAATACTAAAGAAAAAAATTCGTATTAAATATAATTAGAAAGATATTTCTGTCTAAAAAAATTAAGCTAAAATAGATAAAACTTTCAATATATGATTTGAAACTTTTCAAAGTAGAAATCAAAATCGCCAATATATATATATTAAAAGCTATTTATTAATCACCTTGAGAATATTTTATAATATCTTGAATATCTAAGGGAGAGATAATTGTTGTGGGATCACCTAGATGTGAATCTATACTCAGCATATTTATGCGCTAAAGAGAAAATTTCAAGATACCAGTTAACCTTACTTAACAAGCTAAAAATGAGAAATAAAAACAAAAAATACTTTTCTTGCCCCATATGTAATTATCAGGGACCTTTTTTAAGTATCAGACGCAGGTACGATGCATGTCCAAAGTGTGGTTCAGTGGAAAGACACAGACTTCAGTTCCTAGTATTTCAGGAATTATGCAAAAAGTATGATATTTCTCAACTGTCTATGCTCCATGTAGCTCCTGAAAAATACTTCGAAGGTTTATTTAAGAAAGAGTTTCTAAAGTATGTTACTACTGATATAAGCAAGAGAAAGAATGTCGATTATCAAGCTGATCTCCGAAACCTTCCATTTGAAGATAACACATATGATTTTGTGTTTGCTTCTCATGTTCTGGAGCACATTCAGGATGACGAAAAAGCTATTACCGAAATCCGGAGAGTTTTAAAACCAGAAGGAGTTGCAATTCTTCCAGTCCCGATTGTGTCAAAAAAAACAATAGAATATCCGGAACCTAATCCCTATGAATCATACCATGTCAGAGCATCGGGATTGGACTATTTCAAGAAATATGAAAAACATTTTGGAAAAGTAGTTGTGTTCAGTTCAAAAGATTTCCCAGAAGAATACCAGTTGCATATATATGAGGACAGAGGTAATTTTCCCCAAAGAAAAAAACCTCTTCGTGAGCCAATGGAAGGAGAGAAACACGATGACTTTGTTCCTGTTTGCATAGCATAAACACATTAAATAATTTTTCTATACTTTTTAATCAATTTTTTCTATTTTTCTAAATAAACTTATTCAAATAATATATTTTCAATTGAGCTTATCTCAGTTGATAATTTTTCAAGAGTAGCTCTGACATAACCTACTATCTGACATAACCTACTATAATTCACCATTACCTCAATGTAGACCTGTACAGCTGCCTGATTATGGAATTGTTTTTCGATTTCTGCTCTGTGAAAAATCCTTAATTAAATAATTCTGCAGCCTTTTCTGGCAGCATTATAACAGGCACTATAAAAGGAAAGGGTACAGACTTTCAAAAATCCAACTTTATGAAAAACATGTGCTTACTGAGCCTAAAGAGTTTAATATGCGTCAGGCAGCGGGTAAGAAATCTTATCAAAAATTCGGATAGGTACGAGCTTGTAAAAGGAAAATATATCCAGTCCAAATGAAAAACATACGGACAGGAAAAATTTTTGAAATTTCCATAAACCTGGCTCTTTTTCTAAAAGTCTAGCTTGAGAAAAATGTACCTGGATGGTTTTCAGGTATTTCTTACTTTACAAAATCTGCCAGCGCCACCCTCTCAATCACGAGTTCGGGAATGTGCTCTTCGCCTGAAGCCTCAATTTCAGCATCCGTAATGCCAAATACAGAAAGGATTCCCTGCCTTTTGGATTCGGAATAAGCAAGTAGCTCAGAACAAGGCTTTTCAATGATCAGTTTTTTAATTGCATAGAGAGCGAGCGCCAGATTGTCCATTTTTCCAAGCAGCACGAATACGGCATTGTTTTCCCCTTCATGTAGCCCTATCAAAAAACTCCTCTCAATCTGTCTTTCACCGGATGCATACCGCATAATCTCGATTCCGGGGTCTTTTGCTATGTTCCTGCCCGCAGCAATTGCCCGAAGGGCTTTTCCAACTGCAAAATGGAGATGTCTTTCTCCTGCGATCAGGTCTGCGTTTAAACCCTGGATAATGACTTTATTTTCGGAAGCTATCGAAATTATTGATTTTAGAAAGCCGGAAAGATTCGGGATACTTACATTCCCGCAGATTACCTGGATTTCCCTTTGCATTTCCATATTTCTGCCATAACGTGGGCTTTACAATAAGGATTTCGGTTGTATGAGAAATTAATAAATAGAAAAGAAGGAAGGAAAAACGAGAAAAGAAGGAAGGAGAAACGGGAAAAAATAAATGATTTTAATTAAAAGAAAAGCCGAGAACTCTCAAAAAGGTCGATAAATTATCAAACTATTAAGAACTAACTCAACCATAATCAGCCCCAGCATTACCAAAAAGAAAAGTATCAAAAGGGTGGGAATAACTCATTTTTTAATGAATTTAAGAAGCTATATCTGGGCTGTAACACCCAGATTTTAATATCACAATTAAATTTTTTGAATTTACGGGAAATGTTTGTAATAATAATAATAATTCAGCATTTAAACTGATTTCAGGAAAGGTTCTTTAGGCGTTCTATGTTCTGGAACACGGCCTTGCTTTCAGCCATTATAGTTTCTTCTATTGTGTTGATAATTGTTTCCATCTGGACCGTCAACTTATACAATTTGACAGGTCTGCCTTTGCCCTGATTCTTTTTTTCTTCCCTCATGTCTACCCAGTCGTTTTCGCGAAGGTAGCGCATTGCAATGCTAACTTCCGGCTGTCTCAAACCTGATACCATTTCAATACATTGGGAAGAAATTTCCTCACCTTTGGAGAGGCATGCAAGGGTGAGAGCCACTGGCCTGTTGATATTGAGCCTTCTTAAAAGCTCCACCATCTCGTACTCAACCTCTCCCATCTTAAAGTCGCTTTCCTCTGATGTAAACTCATTATCTGCCACAACTATCATCTACCGTTTATATCGAAAGAGTAACATTCTGATTGCTTCCGATATTATTTTTCATCCAGTATTTCAGATCAATAGAAATATATTATTTTAAATGAATTTTTATTGTCGTTTATCGTTTTTATTAAATATATTCTATTTATTAGATGAGTTTTGGATCTGTAGGAGTATCTCACAAAATTTGTGTTTCTCAGTTAGTTTAAATAATAATACTTTCTCCATATATATAATTATATGCCTATAAAAACTTCCTGACTATAACACATCCTGGGATTTTTATATACTGAAAATTAGAATTTACAGAAAGAAGGATAAGTTTAACCCGGATCCCTGCGGGTTTATATTTATATAGGTTTCTATTTATATATTTTCTACAGGCTTTCTCTATCTGTATATAAGATAAATACGTTTTTTATTGTAGTTTTTCTTTGCTGAGAAAATATAATTACGTCAAGAATAGAATGAGCTGATGGTTAAAGTCTACTTTTTCCTTAGAAAATATCCTGATTTTGTAAGTATTATTTTAATTTTATCCTTTTTGGGTTATTGTCCTCTCTTTTTTGGCAAGTCTTAAATACAAATCCCCAACAGATTTAGTATAATGAACCCTGCCCTGGATAAAACCGCTGTATTTATCTGCCATTGCAGTGGGAACATTTCTGAACATATCGATATTGATTTTCTTAAGAAAACCCTTAAGGCAGAAGGGGTCCCGGTCTTCGATTATGAGTATCTCTGTTCGAGAGAGGGACAGACCCTGATCAAAAATAAGATTTCTGAAAGAAACCTTGACCGGATAGTTATAGGTTCGTGCACCCCTTCCAAACACGGAAATCTCTTTAAAAAATGTATTCAGGAGGCAGGCTTGAATCGGGCAATGCTCGAAATTGCAAACCTGAGGGAACAATGTGCCTGGGTACATCCTGACAGAGTTGAAGCGACTGAAAAAGCTCTCTCTCTTCTTCGGGGAAAGCTCGGACGCCTGGAAAAGCTCGAGCCTCTTGAAGAAATAAAAGTGGATATTGTTCCACAGGCCCTCGTTATTGGCGGAGGGATTGCAGGAATAACCGCGGCAGTGAACCTTGCAGATAATGGAATTTCCACCTATCTTGTTGAGAAGGACTCGAGTATAGGTGGAAATATGGCAAAAATAGGCAAGGTTTTTTCTCCTGACAAGCTTGCGGAAGAGTGCGCAATGTGCTCATTAAGCCCGCTGATGAACGAGGTAGTAGCTAACCCGAAAATCACCCTTCTGACCTGGACTGAGGTAGAAAGCTTAAGCGGAAGTGCAGGTAATTTCACGGTCAGGCTGAAGAAAAAACCGAGATACGTCCATGACAACTGTACAGGCTGCGGTCGGTGCAGCCGTGTCTGTCCTGTTCTGGTCGAAAATGAGTTTAACTGCGGATACATGGACAAAAAGGCAATTTCCCTGCGTTTTTCGCAGTCCGTTCCAAAAATCTACTGCATAGATCCGGATCACTGTCTACAGTTCAAGGGTGAAACCTGCGGAAAATGTGCAGAAGCCTGTAAATCCGGAGCAATTGATTTTTCGCAGAAGGAAGAGATTATCGATCTCAATGTCGGGGCAGTTATTGTTGCTACCGGGTTTGAGGAGTATGACGCATCCCAGAAACCCCAGTATGGGTACGGAATTTTCAAAAATGTTATGACTCAGATGGAACTTGCCAGAATGCTCGGGATCAATGGCCCTACAAAAGGGACACTGCTCAGGCCTTCGGATTTCAGCCTTGCCCCTGATGCAGTCAGTTCAACTGGCACCTGTGGAAGAGAAAGCACCTCTGAGAATTCTTCTGGTAATAGCCCGGAAACCCCTAAAAGGATAGTTATGATCCAGTGTGTGGGCTCAAGGGATGAAAAAGAAGGCGGTAACCGCTATTGCTCCAGGTATTGCTGCATGGCAGCTTTAAAGCACTCAAATCTCATAATGAAAAAATATCCGGGTACTGAAATCACGATCTGCTATGTCGATTTGCGGGCTCTTGGCTTTTACGAGAACTATTATCGGGCGGTTCAGGATATGGGAGTCAGATTTGTAAGGGGAAGGCCGGCTGAAATCGTGGAAAAGCCGGATAAGAGCCTTGTCGTTAAGCTCGAAGATACCCTTTCCCAGAAAATAAAAGAACTCCCTGCAGACCTCGTTGTACTCTCTGCGGCAATGGTCCCTTCCAGCGGAACCCGAAAAATTGCCAGTATACTGAATATCAGCCAGGAAGAGAGCGGGTTTATCAAGGAAAGGCATTCGAAATTGAGGCCTGTAGACAGTTCACTGGATGGAATCTTTGTCTGTGGCACTGCCCAGAGCCCTAAGGATGTTACGGATACCATTTCCCAGGCAGGGCTTGCAGCGGTAAGGGGAAGAGCCTTTATTTCGGACAGCCCAAAAGCCCTGGTAAACGAGATCCCGACTATCAACCAGCTTCTCTGTACTCAGTGTAAGGAATGCCTAAGGTGCCCGTTCGAGGCTTTTTCCTTGAATGAGAGCGGAAAGGTCACTGTAGACCCGCTTGTCTGTACAGGCTGCGGATACTGCACTGAGCTCTGTCAAAGCGGGGCTATTCAGATTGAAGGTTTCACGAAAAGCCAGCTAAAAGCCGAAGTTGAAGGGGTGGTCAAAGAAGGAGACCTGCTGGGCTTTGTAAATAGCGGGATTGCATCCCTGACCTGCGACAATATAGGAAATAGTGCACTGGCCTATCCCTCAAATGTCAAGTTAATCAAGGTACCCACAAACCTGGTGGTAGATAAAGACCTGCTGCATCATGCTTTCAATCGTGGGGTATCGGCTGTCCTTTTTATAGAAGACCCCCCTGACAGCCCGAAAGCCGAGATTATGTACCCCCTGACTGTCAGCCATTTTGAGAAATTGAAAAAAGAACTTGGAGATTCAGGAAACCGGCTCTATTTCAAAAAAGCCTATGTTCCAAATACAAAAGGGCTTGCAGGCACTTTTACCAGCCTTGCCCGGGAAGGAGAGATGATCGAATGATTCCATATGTAAACGAATACGATACCCCGGAATGTAAAACCCTTGCAGAAACCGCAAAGAAAAGCATTCGGACACCTGTTTCTCTGGGGCTTGACCGCTGCATTCAGTGCGGAGCCTGCACAGCTTCCTGTCCTGCAGCCCGCTTTACCGATTACAGCCCACGCCAGATTGTGAAAAAAGTGCTGGAAAACGACCGCAGTGTGCTTGAGTCCGAAATGATCTGGTCCTGCTTCTACTGCTATTCCTGCAACCTGCGCTGTCCCAGGAATAACAGCCCTGTAACAATTGTACAGGTGCTCAGGCAAATGGCTATCAACGAGGGCATCGGGGTTGAGAAGCTTGCCTGCTTCCTTGAAATAGGAGAATATCTTGCAGAGAACGGAGCCAGCAAGGTACCGGGCCCTGGAGTCAAAAATATGGAAAGAGACCTCGGAGAGCACTGGATCAGGTTCAAAAAGAATCTCGAGTCAACCCGTGTTGAACTGGGGCTCAGTGCCAGGGATATCAGGAATACCCATGGGGAAGTTCAGGCGATTCTTGAGGCTACAGGCTATTTTGAAAGGGAAAAATGGCTCAAAACAAAAATACAGGAAAAACGTTTGCATCAGCTCCTGGAAAACCAGTGTATCAGGAAGGAAAATAAAAGCGGAGATTTCAGCTTTGAAAGCGATAGAGAATATCCCGGACAGCCAGCTTTTATTATTTAAAAGCTGCATGGTCGGGCAGGAGTACCCTGGAGTGGAAACCTCCACTCGCTATGTATTTGACAGGCTTGGAGTAGATTACTGTATAAATGATGAGCAGTCCTGCTGCACAGGAATAGGGCATTATACTGACATCTTTGAAGGGCTGACAACAACAGCCATTGCAGCCCGGAACTTCGCAGTCGCAAGAAGATGCGGCTATCCCAATATAACATGCCTCTGTTCAACCTGTTATGCCATAAACAAGGAAGCCTGTGAAGTCCTTAATACCAATACCGAAATCCGGGAAAAGGTTAACTCTATCTTCCGGGAACAGGGCCTTGAAAATCTCGTTTACGAAAAAGACGATATGAACCCGAGGACAAACTTTTACCATGCAGTAGAGATCCTCTTAAGCAAGGTCAATGAGATTCAGGAGCAGAAGAAGTTCGATTTCTCAGGGGTCAAAGCTGCAGCCCATCATGCCTGCCATTACTATAAAATTAAGTATCTCGATGTCCTCGGAAGCCCTGAGAATCCCCAGTTAATAGATCCAATAGCCGCAGCCTGCGGAGCCGAGCCTGTGCGCTGGTACGAAAACCGCACTCTCACCTGCGGGATGGGCTTTTCCCAGCTTCATCTTAACAAAGATACTTCGCTTCAGGTGACTAAGACTAAACTCGACAGCCTCCAAAAAGCAGGTGTAGAGCTTATGCTTCATATGTGCCCGAATTGCCAGATCCAGTATGACCGCTACCAGCCGGTTATCGAAAAAGAGTTTGGCGTAAAATATGATATGGTGCACATGAATATTGCCCAGTTTGTAGCCCTTTCCATGGGGGCTCACCCCTACAAAGTATGCGGCTTCCAGACTCACTCCGTGCCCCTTGAAGAGTTTCTGAAAAAACGAACATGAAATTCTTCGAATAACAGGCACAAAGAAATGAAAGTACTTGAAAGCACTTTCATGCCAAATATGGAATAATATAAAAATTCGTGTAACTATTCAGCTATCTCAAT
>DADO01000193.1:0-6234 GCA_002509325.1 Methanosarcina sp. UBA402
TATAATCTGTCAAACTTGAGTTATTAAGGCTACTTAGTTATTCCTGGCTCACGAACATTACTTCTTTTAACGGCTATTACTTCGTTTATATACTATATCTATTATATATCCCTGGTACTTATGCAATTTTTTACTAATTATTGCTTTTAGGTTTACTTGCGTACAACTTCAGTTACGTATAGCACATCGCCTTCTTTGACATCGAGAAGTTTATCAGGATTTATTATCCGGCCAACAATATTAGTTGAGGTAAATTTTTCACCAGTGGGGCCAAAAAGCTCGTCGTCTCCAAGCCTCACCCCTATAGTCCCCATTCTCTTTGCCGCCTGGTTTGTAATCCCTATATCCCCTCCGACTACTTTGTCAGTGGGTGTATTTTCCGGAAGGATTTCCTTATACTTCACCACTTCTTTTTCTGTTTTAAAAAGATAAGTGTCGTCGTAAATCATATAAACAGGCAGCTTCCCAACAGTTTTTGTCTTAAGTTCAAGGGCATGGCGGAGAAAATCCACGGATTTGGGGGCATTTTCAGGGTAAAGTTCGATTTCAACCAGTTTTGCTCTGGATACTGCATACGCAGTCACCTTTGCCTCTCCAAGTATTTCCAGGGTCGTTGGCGGATCCTGGCTGACAATTACTGCATCCTCTCCGGTATATCCGTCTTTTACCAGTTCAACCCCTATAGAAGAAAGTACAGGTTCGACCTCGTCAAAGCTATGCCCTAGAAGAACTATCTGCGGGGGAAGACTTTCAACCGAGAGTTCCTGTCCTTTTTCTGCAAGCTTGATGAGTTCTATGCCCTTCGTTATTTGCCCTACAACCGAATGCACAAGGCTTGAAGGTCGATCCTCTCTGGAAATATATGTTCTGCCCAACCCATATCCGACGGTTCTAACAGAAATCGCACCTTCTCGTCTCGGGTCGAAATTTTCATAAGGAACAGGTTCTCCTTTCAGACCGTCGTCCGAAACAAAGGAGCTGGTGGTGACATCTACATTGAGAGTCCCTTCACGAGTTAAGGCATAGAAATGTTCTGCCCCTCTGGGAGCATTCCTGGAAAGCTCAACCTCAAAATAAGTAAATATGCGGTTTCCATCCTCAAGCGGAATAGAAAGATCAGTTGTGCAGATCTTTTCTGAGATTTGTTCCCATTCTATAACTGGTTTAATACTTAGAATTGTATCCTCTCTGGAAAGCCTGGATAATATATTTCTTCCAGTCACAACTTCTGCAAAAACACCATCTTCAGGAGTCCCATATTCTGCAATATGTTTTTTAAGCGAAAAGATAAGGTGAGTGTTACTGGGATCAAAACCTCCTGCGCCAAACGTCATCGAATACGCTTCAAAGTTCCTTGTCTCACGCGAAGGTTTAATTTCGGCTTCAAAGGGCCCAAAAGCCAGAGCTTCAGGACTTGCCCAGTGGACTGGTTTCCCTTCATACTCTTTGAAACACTCAGCCCATAATTTTCCTGAAGGTGATTCAGGATTTTTAATTTCTATCTTGAATTCTCCTCTAGGAGTATTGATAGCGTATTCGGTGACTATTTCTGCCCTTTTCTCAGCAATTTCTTTCAGAATTCCGACCGCTGTACCAGCTATATAAGGGGCTCCGGAAATTTTAAGGGAATCTCTAAGGGTAGAGCCTGCAGGTATGGCATATTTTTGCCCGTTCACCTCAACGCTGATCTTATTACTCGTAATCGGCACCTCATTTTAGAATTTTTCAATACTAAGAGGTGACAGCACATTTATATTTCTTCTGCAGCTTCTATCCTTTCTTCTTCAGTGAGTTGAGATAGTATGTTCTTTGGGCTACCTATATCTACAATCTTCCCGTTACGCATAAGTGCGACACGGTCACATATCTCGTTTACAAAATCGATATCATGAGAAACAACGACAAATGTTTCTCCTATCTCCTCTCTGGCTTTCAGGATAGAATTCGTCACCGATACTTTGGTAATCGGGTCCATAGTCCCTGTAGGTTCATCCATAATGACGATTCTAGGTTCCTTGATCAGGACCTGTGCAAGTGCAATCCTATGCCGCTCCCCTTCACTCAGTTCTTCAGTCATTTTAGGTAAAATAGCTTTTGCCTTATTTTCCTCAAAGCCTGCAGCTTTGAGAGTAATTATGGCTTTTCTGACCCCAAGTTCAAAAGGCAGGTCAAGGCTTATAGATTCGGTGAGATTATCTATTACTGGACTGTGAGTGTAAAGGCCGTATTCCTGGTGCAGGAATCCCATATATTTAGTTGCCCTTCCTTTATTATCCACTCCCAATTTTGTCATGTCAATCCATTCGTCTCCAACGCGAACCTCAACTTCTCCTGATGTAGGCGGTAAAATCCCCATAAGAATCTTTGAGGTTGTGGTTTTGCCTGCTCCGCTCACCCCAACTAGCCCGAAAATTTCTCCTTCTCTTACATCAAAAGAGATGTCATCTACTGCTCTTACCACACCACGGTCAACTGAGATATAACGTTTTGAGAGGTTCCTTACCCTGATTATAGGTTCCCCAACCATGACATTCTTTTCTTGCTTCACCATGGATATGCTCTGCATAAAGAATGCGGATACTTCAAGCGGGTTTCCCTCCTGGACTACTTCTCCATTTTCAAGCAGAATAGCTTTATCTGCCATCTGTTCAATAACTTCAGGCCAGTGCGAAGTCAGGATCATGCTCATATTATAGTTCTTAACTGCCTTGAGCATGGCATCATGGACCAGCTTTGCAGTCATGGGATCAAGGGTACCTGTAGGCTCATCAGCTAATAGAAGGAGGGGATTTCTCACAAGCTGTCTTGCAAGCACAACCCTCTGTTTTTCTCCGCCTGAAAGTTCTCTTGCAACATGCATCATGCGGTGACTCAGGTTTACTTCTTCAAGCAGTTCGACCGCTTTTCTCATGGAGTCTTTTCCTGTATACCCGATCTCATTCAGGGAGTTTATGACGTTTACAAGAACTCTTTCATCTCCATAAAGGGCAAAGGTGCGCTGAAGCATGATAGCTATGCGCTTGGTGATATCTTTCCTTATTGGGTCGTAAAGAGAAAGACTTACGAAATCAGCTTCAAAAGCCTCCAGTGTTTCTCCACAGACCTGGCACTTTTGGCCTGTTTTACTGGGGCGCTCAATGTATCCACATTTCGGGCAGCGAGCCAGATGATAAATTACTTCACCTGAAATATTCTCAAAAGATTCTGTGCCGCGCAGTACGTGCATCAGGATTGTCTTCCCGGAACCGCTTTTACCCAGAACTCCAACTATTTCCCCTTCGTTGATACTTAAGCTTACGTTTTTCAGGGCCTTGTGACCGTTGAAATCTACGGTTAAATTTTTGACTTCAATAAATACTGGCATGAATTTTCCTCCGCAATTATGAGCTGCAAAACTTTCTGATGGCTCTTGCTTGCCTGGGCGTATCGCTCAAGAGTGAAAAGCAATTACTACAAGTGAACAATATAAACAATGAATTTAATACAAATGGGCAACAACTACATAAGAGTAAAGATTCATAAACGTAACGCATTATTTTTTCACTGTTAACATTTAAAGTCAAGTTAATCTGGCGGAACTTGCTTAATAAGTATTAATTTCGTCCTGTTAATTGACTAATAATTTTGCCCTGTTATATTGACTAATAATTTAGTCCTGTTATATTGACTCATTGTTGTTATATTGATTATCTTATTATATTGACCAGTCGTGTCATATTAGTCCGTGTCACATTAGTCCATTCATTACTTCGACTCGTCGTGATATATTAATTTGAGGATATAAAAATCATTATTTATTATCATAGCGCTTTTACTACATCCACAACTTTTATTATGTTGTCAATTATCACGTCTGCCGATTTTCTGAGTTCTTCAGGTCTTTTGTCGCCCTGCTGCGTTGTCATTATCCCCAAATCTGCTGCCCTGAACGCCAGGATGTCATTAATTCCATCGCCTACCATGATTACTTTTTCATACTTTCTTTTTAGTTCAAGTACTATTTTTTCCTTCATCAGGGTGTTTGAAAAGGCAAAGACTCTTTCCTGGGGAATGTTTATGAAATCAGCTAGTTGCATGAGAGCGAATAAACTATCTCCAGAAGCTATATATGTATCCACTTTCATGGCATGGAGAGTCTGGACCGTTTGTAACGTGGTACTGAATACATTCCCGCCTGTGCTCAGGACATATGGCACGCTTCTGGCCTCTGAGTCAACTATCAGGCCTGCTGCAAGATAAAAAATATTTGGGCAACGAACTGTAACCATCTCCAGTACATCATGTACGTCGCCCATTCTAGGAGCTGTTCCTCGTATAACTTCACATGCAATTTCCTGGGTAAACTCTCCTTTTGAACAGCTTATTCCTATTGAAACTCCGTATTCCCTTATAAACTCAAACAAAGACATATCTTTTCTTGAGCGCAGGATAATATCACTTTCAGCATTCAGGACCACAAGCCCGCACCCATTCTTTTGTGCTACAATAGCAGTACTTTCTATGTTTTCAAGGATATTTCCGGTGCGGGCATCCTTTGCAACTCTGTACATATGTAAAAGAGTTCCTGCGCTGTCAAAGACCACTGCAATTCTTTTGGACATATTAAGTGATTATACTGTAAAATAAAAAGTCTTTGCGAAAATCCGAAAATACAATAGAAGTTCCACAAGAAGTTCCACAAGAAGTTCCACAAGAAGTTCCACAAGAAGTTTTATAAAATGAAATTTGTGAAGAAAGTTAACTTCACATTACTGAGGCTCCCGATAGCAGAACACCAATAAAGAACCCCAGGATTACCCCTGAATTCAAAAAGGGAAGCCCTGCCTGCGGTTTTCCTTTCATAACCAGGATGGAAAGGATTGCGTGCCCTACAAGAGTGCCCAGGATGGCCCCAACGATTGGATAGAAATTATTTTTCATGAAAACATTTGCTGAGACTACCAGTAGAGTAGGCATAACCGCATCTCCAAGACCCATGAAAAAAGCTTCACGCTTTTCTCCCGATTTGAAGTCTTCCTGCAAGAAAGAATAGTCCAAGCTTTTTGGAATAACGAACAGAATTGGAAGCCTAAGGTCCATTATTCCCTCGGCCATAGTAATCATATGCTTTGTTTTGTATACCGAGATAGCATCGTAGATTGCAAGAAGCAACAAGAGAACTATTATGGGGATAACTGAAAGGGAAATTCCTATCAAAGCACTGACTCCGGCTGCAATACAAATCCCTGCAATATCGACTATGTACCATTCGGGATATTTATAGAGCAGTACTGTTATTCCTGCAGATAATATAAACGAGACGACGAATTCAAATCCTGAGAAAGGCGGAATGAGGGCAAATAGGGTGAAGAATACGTAATAGAACGTGGTTATTATAGCCAGGTAAATAAACAGGCTGATTACCCATTTCATATTCTTTTTAAGTGCCAACAGGACAAACAGGGTAAAAACCAGGATCATTATAACATAATATATGGAATTTGACACCTGGGTTGGGTCTTCAAAAGCTTGCATTTCATTAGCTTTCATGGGCATGGACAAAAATAGCGCAAGAATCTGCACTATAAGGATTAGTCCCCCCATGGAGAGAATAGGTAAGTAATCTTTAATTGATTGTTCGCTGGAACTCAAGTGCTAAACTCCTTGATTTTTAACAGTATGCCGTATCTATTCTTTATATATATACTGTATTTAGATCTCCGGTTCCTTCTGGTCGTTATATATAATAACTTTAACTGAAAAATATCAGAAAATATCATTTTTTTCTTATGTTTCAAAACAGAAAATGTGCCTGTTAAAATGCTCCTGTATGCATCCTTGAGATGCTGGCTCTTTTTTCGCAGAAATGATAATAAAATGAAAAAGAAAATGAAATGATAAAGTGATAATAAATTGTAAGGATTAGGATTAATAAAATGTAGTGAGTTAGAACCGTCCGTACGAGTCTTGCTCTTTCGCTTGTTTCGGCTTTACGTAGTAACAAGCTAGAGTCGAAGGGTTTTCTACGACCTACTGAGCCTGATGGTAGACTCTTTAATAAAAATTACTTGGTTCTCGCTAACCTATGTCTAATATTACATTATTCGATGGTCTACATGAGAATCTCAAATTAGGATTTTGACTTAAAAACCTATTCTTTTTTTCCACTAACTCTGATAGAGGGCCTCAAATTAGATTCATTGGTCATCGATTAAGGAATTCTCTTGCCCGAAAGCTATCGATTTTGTACCAGAA
>DADO01000193.1:6438-11421 GCA_002509325.1 Methanosarcina sp. UBA402
AATTTACATGAAATCGATACCTTGTTCCAGCGTACAATAAAGTCAAATATTTGACAACTGTTGTGGAGATGGAGGCAATTTATCACGATTCTTCACTTAACCGAAGACGCATGAGAACTATTCTCATAATCAGAAATCAATTGGCCACTGAATTTAATTCGGACTTAATTTTGAGTTTTGGGATCGGCTCATAGTAAAATATGGAATGAAAAGAAGGAGAAATGAAAGGGAAAAGGAGAAAATAATGGCTCTTCGCTGTTTCGAGGGGGTAACTTATATTTAAAGCTCTGAATGTTGAAGTGGCATATATAAGATATTAAAATAGTTATTGTTGAAAATCACACTCAAACTTGATGTTTTTATATTTGATCTGAATACTTCTTAACTAAGCAATTTTTTCAACCCATACAAAAAAGCGAAGAGCCAAAATAATTATATCTTTAGAGTTTCAGAGTTGTCTCCGGTCTCTTTGAGCCACATGCAGCCTTCTTCCCTGTTAACCACTCCAACCGTAAATTCTATCCCGCTTTTTTCCACATATTCCTTTATTCTTTTAAAGGCGTGGTCCACCATCCCGCCGGCTGTAAGGATAAGGCAGCGTTTTCCGCAAAGCGCCATCAGGATGGATTTGTCTACAACGCCTGAAGAAACGTCCAACCCAACTCCGTCCTGCTCGGCAAGGATTTTACTTTTCTTACCCATTGCTCCGACAAAGGCGATTTCTCCGTCCTTAAGGATTTGTTTAATTTCTGGCAGGGAATAATTGTTAGTATCGTAAATCAGGATACCACCGGCTTTGATCCCTTTACGCTTTAACTCGACAATAGCTCTTCCATTCGGATGAATATGTAGAACTGTGGCGTTAACAGCCTCATAAGGGGACTGAGTCGCATATTCACCGTACATAACTCCAATGTTCAGGCTATCTCCTTCTTTGACTCTCGGAGGGACATCAACCCACATCAGATCAAGGGGTTTTAAGGTATTGACAAGTTCAGGTATGGTTTTTGGGGAGTTTCTGCCGTATGCAAGCCCTCTTCTTTCGATTTCGCGATAAATTTCAAGGGTAGTGGGCTGGCGGAGCCCGGCTTTTTTGAGGAGTTCAGGATCTTTGAAAACCTCTGTCGGGGTACCCTGTCCTATAATTTTGCTGTTTGACAGGAGGAACACATAATCGGACCAGCGGTATGCCAGGTCTACATCATGCGTTGAGATAATGATAGTGTTCCCAAAGTGGTTGAATTCGTTAAGCAAATCTACGATCTCATCCGCACCTACGGGATCAAGATTTGAGAGGGGTTCGTCAAGAATAATAACTTCGGGTTCCATTGCCATGATCCCGGCAATTGCAACGCGTTTTTTCTGCCCTCCACTGAGGTGATGAGGCGGCTTATCTTTCAAATGGGAGAGGCCCACATACTCAAGTGCCTGCTGAACACAGGCATCGACTCTTTCTTTTGAGTAACCAAGGTTTGCAGGGCCAAAAGCTACGTCCTGGTATACAGTGGGAGCAAAAATCTGGTCATCGGAGTTCTGAAAAACTATTCCTACGGATTTCCTGATATCTCTTAGCGACTTAGAATCATACTTGAATGGAACGCCATGAAAAAGAACTTCGCCCTGACCTGGTTTAAGCGTCCCATTCAGGAGCATGAATAGTGTAGACTTACCGGAGCCGTTCTGCCCTACAAAGGCAATTTTCTTTCCTTTCATGATTTCAATATTCAGATCCTGAATAGCCACGGTTCCATCAGGATAGGTATATTTAAGGCTCCTGGTCTCAAGAATAATCATAATCTTTTACCTCAGACAATAGATGCGTTTTTTGTTAGATAAAGAAGTGCAAGAGTAAGGAGGAAATAGGCTGAAGTAAGAAGCAATTCAGGTACTCTTACAGGCCTGTGCACTTCAAAAAGCGTCATTTTTCCATCATAACATCTTGAATTCATGGCTAGGAAGAGTTTGTCTCCCTGTTCCCAGGAACGGATGAAAAGGGTACTTCCAAGCATGCCCAGGGAACGGAGAGATCGGCTGAAACTTGAGTACCCCAACCTTACAGTTTGGGCGTACCTGATGGATATGGCCATGCCAAGGAAGACAAAAATATAGCGGTAAATCAACATGGAAAGTTCTATGAATGATTCGGGAAGCCTGGTAGCTTTAAGCACTGCAAAAAGCTCGATCATGGGAGTTGTTAGTACCAGGAAGTAAAGACAGCACATCCCGCTTAAGGACCTTGAAAGTACAAGGAGAGCAAGTTCAAGCCCGTCTTTCCTTAATAATACAGAATACCCCATAAGCTTGAAGGATAGCAGTTCCTGCCCTGAACCCGAGAAGAGGGCAATTATAAGGACACCTGTAACTGCAAAACCTAATGGTGCAAGCAAAAGTTTCAGGTATAGTTTTAAGGGAGCTCTGCCGAGTGCAACTGTCGTAAAACCCATACAGAAGGCTATGAAAAGAGGAGTTACGGGAGAAGTGGAGGAGATCCCTGCAAGCAAACCAAATAGTACTATTGCCAGTTTCAACCAGTTATTTCGGTGCCTGAGAGGGCTCATAAGGGCATAATCATCAAGAATATTTGTCATATGGAAAACCCGCAGAAAGGTAGATGAAACCTAAAAATCAAGTGTTAAAAATAAAAGGCAAAAGATAAAAGCTTTCCTCCCTTCGAGAGAGGAAAACTAACGTGGTAGAAGAAGAAATTATAAAGAGTGCCTGTCACCCTCTAGTGAGGGCCTATCACCCTCGGATTTACTTTTCCCCTTGTATCCAAGCTCGTTTTCATAGGTTTTTTTAGCCCTGTAATAGCCAAAGAAGTATCCGAGGATTCCTGCACCAATGGCTGCCTGAAGGCCGAAAAGAAGGCTTTCAATTTCTCCACTTGGAGGTTCCCAGATAGGTTCTGCAATTGGTTTGTAGGTTCCGCCAGTGATTTCATTTATCACGCCTTCAGCTTCTCCGTCAGCTCCTCCGTACTCAGCGTCAGTGGTTGAAGACATGTGAATAAATTGAGCTGCAAAGATAAGGATTATTGCAAGTACTATAATTTCCAATTTCCGGCTCATGCAGGAATTCCCCTAAGTTTTCGTACGACTGAAGCTTCAATGACTTTCATTTCCACAAGAATGTCGCTCTTGACGTTTACGACGTACTTGAAGAGCAGGGCACTGACAGCTCCTTCTATGATCGCAAGGGGAGCCTGGGTTACTGCAAAGATGAGTGCAAATTTCTCGAATGAGCTGAGGAAACCTCCAAGGGTAAGCACATCACCAGCAGGATATGCAAGAGCAAGTTCCGCAGAGGTAATCAAGTAAGTTGCCCAGTCTCCAAAGGCTGTAGCAAGGAAGACGACAGCATAAAAGTTAAGATTCGCTTTCATTCCAGCCTTGTATATTAGATATGCCACCAGGGGTCCTATTATTCCCATTGAGAATACATTTGCTCCAAGGGTTGTCAGGCCGCCATGAGCAAGGAAAAGAGCCTGGTAGAGGAGCACTATTGTTCCCAGCACTGCGGAAATTGCCGGCCCAAATATAATTGCAGCAATGCCGGTTCCGGTTGGGTGAGAGCAGCTTCCGTTTATGGATGGAAGTTTTAAGGAGGATAGCACGAAAATAAATGCACCTGCAACAGCTAGTAGAGGCAATATCTCACGTTTTTCTTTTACTAGTTTATTCATTTTGTAAATTCCGTACAGTATCGCTGGGATAGACACTGCAAACCATAACTGCCACCAGGGTGTGTCTAAAAAACCTTCCATTATATGCATAGGATCACCGAGAGATGTCAAGTAAATATTAGTGAACTCAAAACAAGTTAAATTGAGTTAGTTTATAGATAAAGATTACGGTAGGAAAGAAACGAGTGCGTAAGAGCGTATCAAATTAGTTTGAAGGTAATAACGTTTTCAAAATTGAGGGAGTATAGAGCAGAACAAGCAGACTTGAATTATCTTATGCATAAATCTCTGAATTCATTATGTATTATATTGAATAATTTTATATAAAACGCTACTATACGGGCTTAACAAGGATAAATAAACAAAAACTATACTCGCTCCTTAATAGAGTTAAATGAACGAAAATTATACTCGCCCCTTTGAAAGATAAGGTGTCTAACCGTATGAAAAGCTAGGTTGTGTAGAGAATTACAAAATGATGGAAAAAGAAAAATGAAAAAAATAAAAAAATGGAGGTTATAATCAAATACAGATCCCGTTTTGAAGTCCTGGAAAACAGGCGAGAAAAAACAAATCAAAACAATAGAGATCAACTAAATTTGCTTTAGCAACTTAGTATCGTACTTCATATTACATAAATATATCCATTCTTCTCGTATGAAAAACAATTTTTGAATGATGAACTCACAAAATTCATGTTATGAAAGAAAAAGATTTTTTAAATTTAGCTGGAGAACAAAAAATCAATTGCTAAATATGCTGTCAGATATCCAACTGCAAAATAACGCCCGAATTTCCCAATAAAAACCAGGATAGAAAAATATCGGAAAGAAAGCTTCATAAGTCCGGCAACCATGGCAAATACGTCTCCTATGTATGGAAGCCAGGTGAAAAGAAGGGTGTAAACGCCGTATTTTTTAAAAATCCTTTCACCTTTCTCAAGCTTTTCACGAGAAGGAGAAAGGTATTTTTCAATCACCGGCCGCCCTCTTAGCCCGATATAATATGTCGTGCATGCCCCAAGATAATTGCCTGAAGTCGCTACCAGAACGACAGCAAAAGGATTAAATCCCTGATAAATAAGGGCTACTAATAATGGTTCTGACCCGATAGGCAAAACCGTGGCAGCCAGGAAGCTCAGGATAAAGAGATTCAGGTAACCGTAATCGGCAATAAAGGAGCTCAAAGCTTCAAGCATCGTATTCAACAGTCGTAGTTCAGTATTTTAAGCTGTCGTTTCAGTATTATTCTGTCAAAGTAAAAGGAAGCAAAATCAGGATAAAAACAAAAAAGATAAGGAG
>DADO01000045.1:0-3042 GCA_002509325.1 Methanosarcina sp. UBA402
TTAGCGAACTACTGAATTTGAGATCCTCTTCTTAACAAGACTTGTCCGGAAGAGTATCTGGGTTACCGGATTTGGCTTCAGAACAGTTTTATTTAAGTTTAACATTTCTCTTTTTTTATATTTTCATTCTTTTCTAAATAAGAATGGAAATGACTATATATATCATAATCTTCATACTGCCAAAGGAGGACCTCTATGAGATTCAACAAGCAGACCCTTACAATCCTTATTCTAGCTCTTTCGCTGGCACTTGCAGGGAGCGGGTGCATCGGCGAAGGTGGAGGGGCAGAAAACGGCACCATACAGGAAATACCCGAGAGTGAGTTCTCGAATATCAGGGAAAATCCTGTAACACCGTGGAACCCTGAGCCTACATCGCCTGTAATTGATTCCACGGCCTGTATTGACCCCCGGGCTTCGGTGATAGGAAATATAACAATCGGTGCCAGTGTTATGGTATCCCCCATGGCATCTGTTCGGAGCGACGAAGGAATGCCGATTTTCGTAGGAAGCAGGAGCAATGTCCAGGACGGAGTTGTACTCCATGCCCTTGAGATAATTGATGAAGAAGGCGAGCCTGTAGAAGAGAACCTCATCGAGGTTGGCGGCGAGAAATATGCAGTGTATATAGGAGAAAATGTTTCGCTTGCCCACCAATCCCAGGTTCACGGTCCGGCTTATGTAGGCAATGATACCTTTATTGGTATGCAGGCTTTCGTTTTCAAATCAAAGGTAGGGAACGACTGTGTACTTGAGCCGAGATCAGCTGCAATTGGTGTTACTGTTCCTGACGGCAGGTATATCCCAGCAGGCACGGTTGTCACATCCCAGGATGAAGCTGATAAGCTGCCAGAGATTACCGACGATTATGCATACAAGCACACTAATGAAGCCGTAGTATATGTAAACATCCAACTGGCTGAAGGATATAATAAAGCTTCATAATTAAGGACAAAGTTGCAGCTGAAGAGAACAAGCCCAAATAAAGAAAAGCAAGCAAATAAGTCTAGAAAGAGAGTAAACAAATTTAGAAAGAGAGTAAACAAATTTAGAAAGCAAACAAATCTAGAAAGAGAGTAAACAAATTAAAATAAGGAAAGTCAGTTAATAAAATAAAAAGCCTTATTTAACCTGATGTTTACCCGGAATTTAGACTTTTTTCCTTTTCTGGGTAAAATTTGTCTTTTGCTTTCGACTTTCTTCCCCACAAATTGACAAAAATATAATTTTCCAGCTAATGATCCGTAGCATTTGATTTTAATTTATAAACTTAATTCTAATTCAGTTCAGGATACTAATATAAACCGAATTTTCGGTACATTAATAAACCGAGTTTTCAGTACACTATACAAGTACAATGAATGTTAATAAAACTAATTTTTTAAGTTAACGGTGATAATTGATGAAAAAAATTTATAGGTGTTTTTCTTTGCTCTTGTCTCTCGTACTTATCACCCTACCTGCAGGGGCAGGACAGGATGTCATCCCCGAGTACGATAATTTTATGGGAGAGCAAGGATTTAACGCAACGCAGAATGCCCTGGAGAACTACTTTTATTCCGATTTAGGCTTAAGCTGTGTTGCCGCAGAAAAGTTTGAAGATTCTGGAGAAGAGATTTACGTAGAGGGGCTTGTGGAAGAAATCACTTTTCTTACCGACAGCACAGATTCGGAATTGTTTCCAGTGTGGACTGCCAATGGTAACTTCATCATGTACATGATCCAAAGCAATGAATCTGGAAATTCTGAGTCATATATAATGAAAGAAAATGGAAGCGATATCTGGCAAATAGATACTTGGGAAGGAAAGCTTATCAGCTTTAACGATATGAATCCCAAAGGATCAGAATTAGTTTTTACGGAATCAATTGATTCCCAAACCGGGCTGTATCTTTTGAATCTGGAAAACGGAGATGTAAGCCCTGTCGCGGATGAGCCTGATAAATCTGAAAGCTGGGGGTCATGGTGCCGGCTGGGACGGAAAATCATATACACCCAGACGTCTGGAGATTCCCCTTCCCAGCTCTGGATAGTTGATCGGGATGGGAACAATAAGACCAGACTTGGCACCTCTGAAAACGTTGGAATGGGAAAAGACTGGTGTCCTCTTGGCCTGAAGGTCCTGTACAGTGCTAAAAACTCAAAAGAGAAACCTGATCTGTGGGTAATAGATTGGCATGGCACAAACCAGACTCAGCTTACCGATACCCCATACGGAGAATGGAACCCCTCCTTTAGCCCAGATGGGAAAAGGATAGTCTACGTCTCGGATGAAAGTGGAAAGCCTGAAATCTGGCTTCGGGATATTGAAGGAAAATATAGGACCAGGCTTACAGATGATATCGGCATAATTGACTCGGTTCCAAGATGGAGTCCAGATGGTTCAAAAATAGTTTTTACGGCTCATAATCTACAGAATGATTTGAACAGTTCTACAATTAATGGCTCGAACCTTGCTTTACTGAATGGCTCTAACGACCTTATAATATCGGGTGATTCTGCAATTATGGATACTTATACACTGCTTCATAAGTCCTCTATAAGAGTCCCCACAGTAGAAGACACCATATTAAGAGATTATTCTATAACAAACAGTTCAGACTCTACTTTAAAGAATGATTTCAATAGCTCTATAATTTATAATATGGATATTGGTGTCATAAAACTTAGATCTGCGCCTGCAGGCTTTCCTATACCGGAAGTTACCAGTGTAAAAATCAATTCTGCCCGTGAGATCTCGGATGTAAGAACTGGCAATACATCCGTAATCATAAAAAACGAAAGTTAAAATTAAACGAAGGTTACATCGGGTTTTCTTCTCCTGCTGGTGGAAAACTGAAAAAAGTAGAAGGAACGGGAAGAATACCTAAATTCACCCATTTTTATTTTTTCTATTTTTATTTTCATACTTAATTTTTTTTATTTTTTTAATATTATTTTATCTCATATCATTTACCTAATATTTATTCATTTGGATTCGGTTAAGATACGAATTGTTCCAAACATATTACTTT
This sequence comes from Methanosarcina sp. UBA402, assembly GCA_002509325.1. Lineage (GTDB taxonomy): Archaea > Halobacteriota > Methanosarcinia > Methanosarcinales > Methanosarcinaceae > Methanosarcina. The sequence continues at coordinate 3,015 of DADO01000045.1, forward strand.
CATCGTAATTTTCGTCAACTACAAAATT
>DADO01000045.1:3292-4642 GCA_002509325.1 Methanosarcina sp. UBA402
CTTAACCGAATACAAATAAATATTTATTTAATACATATTATTTCAAGTTTTTATAACTTAATTTCGTTTAATTCTTTAATATTCGTCAAGGCCTTTTCTTCCGAAAATGTAATTTGCAACCCTTATAGCATCTCTTTCTCCAGTTTCCTTTTCCGGAGAGTCACTCAGTTTTACAACAGGAATGCCGTCAATGCTGTGCAGCTTTATGACCATATTAAGAGGCGGACTTTCCCGGAAGAATTCGGAGTTGTTCGTAAGGCTTGTGCCTATTCCGAAACTACAATTAATTTTGCCTTCGCAGTATTTTTTAAGCCGGATTGCAGTTTCTATATCGAGCGCATCACTGAAAACGATTAACTTTTTAATGGGATCTATGCCCATTTTACGATAGTGCTCTATCACAGTATCCACAAAGTCATAAGGATCTCCACTGTCATGCCTGAAACCGTCGTAAATTTTTGATAATTTCAGGCCCATATCCTTAAAAAAAGCTTTTGAGCCGAAAGTGTCCGTAAGGGCAATTCCCAGATCTCCATTATAAACTTCTACCCAGTTTTCGAACGCGAAACGGTTTGCATATCTCAGCCCTACAAGCGCCGAGGTGCCCATAATCCATTCGTGTCCGACGGTCCCGATTGGTTTAAGCCCATATTTTTTTGCAAAATATACGTTGCTTGTTCCCATAAGGCTTTTTATTCCAGTGAGAATCTTCATCACATGGTCATGGAATTCGAAACTTCTTCGCCTGCGGGTCCCAAATTCCGAAAAAAAGCAGTTATTTTCCTCAAGGGCTTTTCCCATTTCAAGAATCTTGCTTTCATAAGCAGCCAGCACAGATTCGGAAGTGCAGCCATTTTCGGGATCTCCTTTCCAATCATTTTCAATGGTTGTGAAATAGAGTTCCGAAATCGCAGCCATAAGAGCAATCTCCCAGAGAATCGTGCTATGCCAGGGTCCTTTTATCCGGATATCCAGATTTTCTTCTTCGGTAAGGCAGATTTTTACCTCACCGGGCTTGAAGCGGAAATTTTTAAGGTATTCAAGGTACATTGGCCTCAGGTAAGGGCAGTGTTCAGAAAGCCAGTTGTATTCATCTTCCGTTAATGCCAGTTTTGAGATCTCTTCGCCTATAATCCTCTCCAGTTCTTCCACAAACTCCGTAGAAAAGCGCTGGGGACCCCTGTTAGTAAACCGGTATTCAGCTTCAGCTTTGGGAAAAAGTTCAAGAACTGCAAGCTGCATAGTGAATTTGTAAAGGTCGTTATCAAGTATGGATTTTATCACTGAAGGTCTTCCTGTAGCGTTTTAAGTTAACTTCTAAGTAAATTGTCTTTTGCTTCCAAAGCGAAT
>DADO01000045.1:4886-6511 GCA_002509325.1 Methanosarcina sp. UBA402
GCTTCCAAAGCGAATTTGTCTTTTATTTCTAAGCAATTTTGTCTTTTTATTCAATCGCAACTTTTGCTCTATATATAGCTGCTGTATTCTTAAAATTTCTGACACCAATGTATGATGCCTGGAGATAAAATCAATTTTTCATTATTTATTTTCGGAAAATACGGGTATCTATTCAGTCTTTTCGCCAAACAAATAATTACTGGAAAAACAAATACTTATTTGGCATGAAAGTCTTTCAAGTACTTTCATTTCTTTGTGCCTGTTACTCGAAGAATTTGATGTCCGTTTTGTAGACTTATTTTAGATTAATTTGACAGGAGTTTGGGGAGATGGAAAGAGAATTTAAATTCGCAACAAAATGTGTACATGCAGCAGAAAAGCCTGATCCGGTTTTCGGGGCACATACAACTCCAATATTCCAGACTTCAACGTTCATTTTTGAAAATGCCAGTCAGGGAGCGGCGAGGTTTGCAAAAGAAGAGTCTGGATATGTATATACAAGGATTCCTCCCAATACCCCTACCCACGCGGTTCTGGCTGAAAAATTTGCGGAGCTTGAAGGCGGGGAAGCAGGGCAGACCTTTGCCTCGGGAATGGCAGCAATCACAGCAATTGCATTTACCGCCCTGAAGCAAGGGGACCACCTTATCTCAACAGATGTGATATACGGCTGCACCTACAGTCTTTTTTCTGAGGTTTTACCAGGGCTTGGAATAGATGTCAGTTTCGTCGATACCTCTGATACTGAAAATGTGAAGCGAGCTTTCAAACCAGAAACAAAAATGGTCTTTCTTGAGACTCCTGCCAATCCTACGCTGATCGTATGCGACATCGCCGAAATAGCCAGGATAGCCAGAGAAAATGGAACACTCTGCGTTGTGGACAACACTTTTGCAACACCTTATTTCCAGAGACCTCTTGAGCTTGGGGTAGATCTTTCCCTTAGCAGCTGTACGAAATATATAGGCGGGCACGCCGACCTGCTTGGCGGAATCGTTGCAGGAAATAAGGATTTTATAAACCGTATGTCTCCCGTTGTCGGATATACAGGAGGCATTATGGGTTCCCATGAAGCCTGGCTCTGCATAAGAGGGCTTAAGACCTTGCATGTCAGGATGGAAAGACATGCCGAAAACGCAATGAAAGTTGCGGAATTTCTTGAGTCCCGTCCTGAGGTAGAATGGGTCAGGTATCCCGGACTTCCAGGCCATCCCCAGCACGAACTTGCACGCAGGCAAATGAGTGGATTCAGCGGTATGCTCTCTTTTGAGATAAAAGGCGGAATTGAAGCCGGGCGGAAGCTGATGGATAATGTAAAGCTCTGTTCTCTTGCTGTGAGCCTTGGGGCTACTGATACCCTAATTCAGCATCCTGCGTCGATGACTCATGCATGTGTCCCGCTTGCTGTAAGAAAAAGAATAGGCATAACTGACGGGCTTGTCAGGCTCTCGGTAGGGATCGAAGATTCCGAAGACATAATTGCAGACCTCAAACAGGCCTTTGAAGCAGTTTAAGCCTGCAAGATTGGGCCGGCTTTACCTGTTTTATTTTCAAAATCAGATAAGGTATATGTGCTGCAGGAATAATCTTTATTCTGCAAAATGATGGTCCATCTTTATCCAATT
>DADO01000038.1:0-176 GCA_002509325.1 Methanosarcina sp. UBA402
TCCTCTAAATTCTGGAAATATTCTCTTTCTGCTCTAATTATCGTAACAGGACAGATTTTTATCCCCATAATGTCATCAAAGAACTCAGAAATCCTTTTATACGGGATAAACTGGTGATTTTTACAGTAAATAGCTGAAGCTAAAATATTAGGACCATACTGAACTGGATATTTCAC
>DADO01000038.1:372-2677 GCA_002509325.1 Methanosarcina sp. UBA402
TTTATTTGATCTTCCACAGTGAGGGCAGGTCTTTATCTGACTTTGATGTTCTGTAACAATTAGATTGGTCGACAGAAAACAATTCAACCGCGTAAGTCCTAGTAATAATAGACGCATTTCTGTTATCTTCGCCTGTAGTAATACAATGAACAATTTAATGAACAATTAATCAGAAACCTTTATATTTTTTAATCCAACTACAGACACAATACCAAAATCTAGTGATGAACTTAAAATTAAAAATCACTAGATTTTGAAAAAAGGCCACAATTCTTTGAACGTTACCTTTTAATTGACGCCCATAGATCTCGAATATCGAGTTTGATTGAGTACTGAGTTATTCTTGGAAATTCAACTTTTCAATCAAAAAATGCAAAAATCACTGGATTTTGGAACCGAGTCCCACTACATTTATTAAAATTTTAGAACTTATTCCTATATATGAGGTTTTTATGACTAATGCCGAAGGGTTTCTGTATATTATTATTTTTATCAGTTTCTTTATGTTCCTGGTAGGCTGTACGACTCTTACTTTTGTATATTTCCTTCTGCCTCAAATTAAAAATAAGCTAGTGATTATCCTTGGAGGAATAGTACTCAATTTTGCCTTATTCATGGGCGGTGACATTAACTGGCTGATCATAGGAACAGTATGTTTTGCAGTGCCAATGACCGTTCTTGCCCCACTAGTTCTTATACCTACCTGTCTTAAAAAAATTCCGAGCTTTTCTCGGGTTTTTATATGCTATTTAATCATATCGGTTCTGTACATGATTCTTCCTTTTATCCTTATTGAAACCGAAATTTCAATGATTCCATTTCTATTCTTTGCTACTCCCCTTTCAAATGGTCTTGTTTATATCTGCCTGATAATTGGTTGCTTTGGATTGGCAGTGGCTTTCTATAAGCTTATTAAGTGAACTACCCTTCCCTAAAACTCTCGCCTGATGGCTCAAGTTTTTGAGGGAAGAGTTTCCTTCGAGTGCTTACGTCATCTGGTTTCGGTTCTGATGAACGTCAGTCCCATCGATAAGCCTGTTTGTCGAAGATTTCCAGCAAATTACCGAAAGCCCGTCCAGAAGGCATTTTTTGATAAGAAACATTCCATGATATTGATAGCAGAATTTCTATCCCGATCTATGGCGTTTCCGCAATCACATTTCATAGTTCATTCCCAAAGAGGCATATCATGTCGTTTTTTGCAGACATAACACTCTTTGGAAGTGTCTGCTTCATCAATTTTTATTACTCTTTTACCTGCAAGTTCAGCCTTATAGGTCAAAAATTCGATGAAGCGGGAAAGATAACCCTGATTCTGAGTAGAGCGATTTTGAGCCATCTTTTTCTTTCCCTTGAGTTTTCTGGATTGAGCCATCTTTTTGACTTTAAGATCCCCGATAATCAGGGTATTAGCCTTAGTATTCTCAACCAATTTTTTAGAAAGTTTGTGCTGAAAATTCCTTAGCTGATTCGATTTCTTCTACTCTATTTTCCTGTAAGTATTATGAAGGCGAAGCCATCGATTGCTTTTCTTTACGCAATGATCCCTTCGGGATTTGATAGCATCAAGTTGGATTGCCAGTATCTATCCGGTCTTGGAGTTTTTACTTCCAGAAATTTTCCATGAGAATTGACAGCAGTTACAGTTTTTGTGACTCCCTGCATCTATAGCCTGATCGGGATTACTTTACCCTCCGGCAATGGATATGTGGTTACAGTTTTTGTGACTCCCTGCATCTATAGCCTGATACAGACCATTATCAAAATACTGAATTTCAGGAGTTACCTCATAGGCGATGGAAACAAAGAAATCTCCTCTTGCCTGATAAGAGTCTTTATTGTAGATTTCTACCTGATTGACTTTCAGGGAATCGAACTCATTTCCTATCTCAAAAATGAGTGGAGTTTCGATGAGTGAAGTTTCGATGAGTGGAGTTTCGATGAGTGGAGTTTCGATGAGTGGAGTTTCGCTTGCTTTATGGGAAAGCATGAGTCATCCATTCTCGATTTTGAAGCCACTCTGGTTATATACTAGAGTCTGCAAATAGTTTCTACTGCGAAAATCAGGAGGTCTTGCAGTTAGATCTCCATTTCTCCGAAGGGCAAAAAACGATTTGTAATTGGCATCAAGCTTTTTGAGAACCGATTGAAGGACTTTTGAACTCAAGTTTGACAGATTATACTAATTAATACTGTATTTCCTATAAAAAACGCATTATATAGACATCACACATATATGAAAAACGAAAACTGTCAAAAATCATAAGATACACAATAGAACTTTGAATTGTATAAAGAAAAAAGC
>DADO01000071.1 GCA_002509325.1 Methanosarcina sp. UBA402
CTGAATCTGTGAAATATCCAGTTCTTCTTGGAAATTCAACATTTCAATCAAAAAATGCAAAAATCACTAGATTTTGGAACCGAGTCGTTACAATTCAAGATAAATAAATAAATAAATAAATAAATAAATAAATAAATTAAAAAGTCAATTTTTGTAAAAATACTTCGGAATTTCCGTACTAGTTAGCTAATGTTCTAAAACGACATCGAGAAAAATGCTCTGATTTCTTATATCGATCTGCAAAAAGTAAGAGTTATATATCGACGTTTGTCAACTAGTCTATTATGAGCAAAAAAAAGAATAAACCTAAAAAAAAGCTTGATGAAGCTAATTTTTCAAATACGGAATTGAATATTATTTCTATTTCTGGGGTTTTTTTCAGTGGCATAGGTTTTCGTCTTAGTAGCTGGCAAGGATTAATTGGAGGGGCGCTTATTGGTATTGTGATAGGCGTTTTTTTTATCAGGCGGTACAGGACAAAAGGTAAGCAGAAAAATCTAAGTGAAATTTAACCTTACTTTATTTGTATTCGGTTAGTGGAAATGGAGGTAATTATCACAATTCATCACTTAACCGAAGACGCATGAATTCCCCTGTATCTTCGAAAACAAAGGAGCCTTCACATGGTATTTTCAGGCTGGTGTTCGGGAAAAACTGCAAGCTTAATCCGGCCGGATCTGGAAGAAGCTGTCTACGTAGAATGGATAGAGCTGGAAGGACTGCACAGAGCTGTTAAAGCCGAACCTGAAAAATATACGCCTTCCCTGCGAGCAGGAATTATAAAAATCTTTCAGTAGAGGTTTTGCCCTAGAATTCCTTTCTTCTTCTTGTTCTGGCGCTTTAATACTCCGGGCTTAATATTCGTACTCTTCCGGTATCTGTTTTGAGCCAGTGTATTCACCTACAATGGGAATATGTTCCCCACATTTCGGGCAGGTCTTCTCAGGCGTGATATCGTACTTTTCGACTTCGAAATAGCCGCGCCTGATCAACATTTTTCCGCAGTTCGGGCAGAAAGTATTATTTCGCTCAGTGCCAGGGACATTGCCAAGGTAAACATACTTCATCCCTTCCTCGGTTGCGATTTTACAGGCATTCTGTAGCGTTTTCACAGGCGTGGGGGAAAGGTTCTGCATCTTGTATTCGGGATGGAAACGTGTAAAATGCAGGGGAGTATCAGGCCCCAGGTTTTTATATACCCATTTTGAGAGTTCTCTGAGCTCTTCAAGGGAATCATTTACACTGGGAATAATAAGAGTCGTAATCTCGACATGGATACCGAGTTCTTTTGCAAGGACAGAAGCTTCGAGTACAGGAGCCAGTTTTGCGCTGGCAATATCGTGATAGAATTTTTCATTGAAAGCCTTGATATCGATATTGGCGGCATCCAGATAGGGTGCGATATGCCTGAGGGCATCAGGCGTCATATATCCATTTGTCACATAGGCTGTTGCAAGCCCTGCGTCTTTTGCCAGTTTTGCACACTCGTAGGTGTATTCATGCCAGATTGTGGGCTCGTTATACGTCCAGGCAATTGAGTTTGAGCGTGAAAGGAGTGCCTTTTGAATAAGCTCGCCTGGGGGGATATCCATTGTGTAAGCCTCCTCCAGGCAGGCCTGGGAAATTGACCAGTTCTGGCAGTGCTTGCAGCGGAAATTGCATCCTATTGTTCCGACTGAATAAGCGTAAGATCCTGGATGAAAATGATAAAGAGGTTTCTTTTCAATAGGGTCAACTGCCTCACTTGAAACCGTCCCGTAAATAAGAGTATATAATTCTCCTTCCCTGTTCTCTCTGACCCCACAAAAGCCCCTTTTTCCCTCAGCAATTTTACACCTGTGGGCACAGAGCCCGCAATGTACCTTATTATCTTTGAGTTTCTCATAGAACATGGCTTCTTTTATCACGTTAATCCCCATTTAGAATTTGTTTTACAGCATAATAACGTTGCTGTTTCAGATTTTTCCAGTTTCGCAGGAAGAAATGATCATCTTATCATTAGATTTTTTGCGCCGGGTAATAAGATCTGGAACAATGTCACACTATCATGTCATGCAGATATCATGCTTTCGATTTTCAATAACTCACGCTCATTACCAAATAATAAAAAGTCAATAATAAAAGAGTAAAACCCCCTTGTAAAGTTCAGGTTGTTTTACGCGCAAACACAATTCTTGATTCGTCCTTCAGATCAAGAGAATGAAAAACTTCAAGCCCATAATTGCCAAGTACTTCTATATATTCAGTGAAAGGGATGCTGTTTTCGAAACTGTAACCTGATTCTCCTTTTTTCACGCCTTCAAAAGTCCAGAGGTTCCAGTCAAGGTTGATGAGGGAGCTTGATTCCATCTTCTCGTCAGGCATCTGCCTTATTACAAAAGTACCTTCCGGGTTTAAGGCTTCAACAAGCTTGGGGATAAGGGAAGGGACTTTTCCTCCCGGGTTAAAGGAAGAGAAGATAAGATCGTACCCATCCCCGATTTCGTCCTTAAAAAAGTCCCCTGGAATTACGCCCACATTTGATGCTCCGTACTTCTCAATAAACTCTTTTGTTTTTTCCGTGACAGCAGGCAGGTCAAACACAAAGGCTTGAAGATCTTCGTTCATTTTTGCAAAAGCAATGGCGTAGAGTCCGTGCCCTCCCCCAAGGTCAAGCAGTTTTTTTACCTTCCCGAAATCAACATACTCCGCAACAATTCTGACAGTCTCCTGAAGCATTCCACAGCGTGCGTTTTCAGCCATGGAGCAAACAACCTCCCTGAAAAAAGTTTCTTTCTCAAAGGTCTCGGGTCCGTCCTTCATGATCTGGGTGAGCCGGTTCCAGAGCTCGGCATTCCTTAGCCTTCCGGCAAGGTAGTTATGCTGCGAAAATGGTGAGCTTTCCAGAAGATAGGAAGCACTCAATTCTGAGACGAGGTAAACGGCGTCACTATTTTTTGCTTCGTTATTCAAATCCCTATCTTCAGATAGGTTTTTGGATTCACCTTCGGATTTATCTTCAGATCTGCCTTCGGATGCGAAACAACTTAATTTAATATCTGCCATTTCACCCTTTTCTTGCCTCTGTGCGGCTCCCTCTTCGTCAATAGGTTTTTCTTCAAACCTATCGAGCAGGCCAAGGTTATAGAGGGCTTCACAAAAGTGAGGCATGAGAACAGGATCGCAACCAAGCTTTTCAGCCAGATCCCTTGCTGATAAAGGAGTTTTAAGCGCTTCAAAAACTCCGAGATCAAGAGCCGAAACAAGTAGTCTGTACTCTCTTAAACCCTGAATAGAAGAATCAATAAGCTTGAAAAAGCTGTCAGAGTCTATCTCAGGTTTTTGCAACAATCCAACGAATTTTTCAGATCCAGGCCCCATTTGAGTTCCGATTTCATTTTCCATGCCCTATCTCCTGATATTACAGTCCAGCTATCATTCTGATTCTTGATTTATTACTACGGGAGCGCGGAGG
>DADO01000015.1:0-1487 GCA_002509325.1 Methanosarcina sp. UBA402
TAGCTATAATTGATTAACAATACCGAATGTTTTACTCAAGTTTTGCAAAGTCAAGTTTTATAAAAAATACTGCAAGTAGCATAAAGGCACTTCCAAGAAATACGGTCTCATAACCTAAAGGTTCCAGGAAAAAGCTTCCAAGAACCGGACCCAGTCCGAGTCCCGCATAAATTCCGGTATTAAAAAGTCCCATTGCAAAGCCGCTGGAGCTGATCTTTGAAACAGCCGTGATCAGCCCTACGATTGCGGTCCCTCCTCCTGCTCCTATCAGGAAGAAAGCCAGTAAGGGCAGCTTTACCGAGAGAAAGATTCCCGCAGCTGCAAGGATTATTCCTGTTCTTACTATGTTTCTAGAATTTATACTTGTCTTGCCTGCAATTAAGGAACTCAGCATTGCAGCCAGATAAGAAGCTGAAATTGCCAGCCCAAGTTCAGGTTTTGTCAGAAAGTCAGCACTGTAATCCGGATAGTTTGCAGTTAACAGACCTGTAGTCCCATAAAGGAGTACCGAAGTTCCCCATATCTTTCCGAAATCGGTTTTAAACAGGCTATTCCTGGTTTTTTCCAGGTAACTTTTTAGTTCGAAAAGTAAGGAGCCCTCCTGCTGCTTTCTTACAGGACTTTTGCATTCTCGGAGTACAAACTTCTTCGTCTTCTTTTTTCTGACCGGAGAAAGTAGTTTTCCGGCTTCTGACAAAAGAAGAATGCAGGAAAGCACTGCCAGGAAAGTGAAGCTGATTATTGCGGTTTTGATTCCAAACTTGGCGAGTACTCCTGAAAAGAAAACGCCTGCTGCCAGCCCGGCATTCAGCAGAAAGTTAAATTCTCCAAGGCTTTGCTTACCGTCCTCCCATTCTGCAAGTATGGAGAAAGCTGCAGGAAAGAATGCCCCGCAGCCTGCTCCTTCCAGGAATCTTGCTACTCCAAGAATCCACGGGCTGTCCGAAAATCCGATAAAAATACCCGAAAAGGCAGTCAGCAGCATTCCAAATCTTATTACCTTCAGGTTTCCAATCCTGTCTGCCAGGATTCCGAGGGGTACAAGGGCAAGAAAAGCACCTATAAAATATCCGGAGAAGATAAGACTTGAAATCGCAGAACTTCCGCTGTCTCCTCCAGCAAGCTCTGGAAGAACAGGGATTACTGCATTTGAGAGACCCTGGAGCGCAAAAACTGATGAATAGAGTGCTAGTTTTTTGAGGTTCATAGGCTTTTTGGTTTTATGTGTTGGCCCTATATTGGTTTTATACTCAATGCTTGTTATCTCTGTTTTCCAAAAACTGCTCTTATTTTTAAAAACTGCTCTTATTTTTAAAAACTGCTCTTATTTTTAAAAACTGCTCTTATTTCTAAAAACTGCTCTTATTTCTAAAAATTATTCCTATTTATAAAGATTACTCCCATTTTTAAAAACATTCCTGAATTTCAGGGAATTACTTGAAATAGGGAATTCCTTAGAATAATATCTATTTGTATTCGGTTAAGGA
>DADO01000015.1:1726-3240 GCA_002509325.1 Methanosarcina sp. UBA402
GATGAAAGTAATATGTTTGGAACAATTCGCATCTTAACCGAATCCAAATGGAATAATATCTTATGCAATATCCTCTATCTGCAATATCCTGTGTTTATCAAATATTTATATTCCTATCAGCTGAGAGATCTTTCAATATAAGGGCACCTGCCAGGATACAGCCATTTGCTATAAACATTTTTTCAAAACTCAAAAAATCTGTAAAGAACCCTGCGATGATTGGGGCAAGAGAAAGCCCTGCATAAATAGTCGTGTTAAAAAGTCCCATTACAAGCCCCTTGTTTGTATTCATTCTGGCAACAGCAAGAGCAAGACCTACAGTTGCGATCCCGGACCCTCCGCCAAGGCTTGAAAACCCCAACAAAGGGTATTTTATTGCAGAAAGAGCTCCAAGGGCGGAAAATCCTATTCCAAGTCGAATTAATGCCTCTTCCTTTACTTTGAAGCGCCCTGCAAGAAGAGAGGAAATCATTGCACAGATATAAAGGCTGGAAATCGAGATTCCAAGCTGGGCTTTCGTTATAATGCCCAGGCTGTAATCTGGATAGTAGGCTACAAGCACTCCTATAGCTCCATTGAGCAGGAAAGCACTGAGCCAGAGGCCGAAATTGTCACGGGCCAGAAGTGCCTTAATCTTTCTAATCTCTCTATAAGTCTTTCTGAACTCACCTGAGTCTTGCAATGAATCGGAACTTCCTGTAATCTCAGGGTAAATTATTTGTCTTCGTTTTGAAAACAGGTAAACAGTTAAAAGGGATGTCATAACTGTAAAAATAAGGATTGCTCCTTTCAGGTAAATATCTGCCAGCAATCCTGAGAGAAAGGCGCCTGCTGCCAGTCCGGCATTAAAAAGAAACGTAAGTTCTCCTATATAGCGCCCAGGGTTCCTGAGTTTTGATAGTATGGCAAAGGCAGCCGGTAAAAAAGCTCCACAGGCAGAACCCTCTATAAACCTTGAAATCAAAAGAATCCAAAAATTTTCGGAGAGCAGAATAATCAACCCTGATATGGCTGTCAAAACAATACCTAATCCTATAAACTTTAAATTTCCAAACCTATCTGCCAGAATTCCAAAGGGGAGCATTGTTCCCAGGGCTCCGAGGAAGTAGGCTGAAAATAGCAGGCTTGAAGCGAACCCTCCAGCAGGACTGTGACTCAGGTCCGCAAGTTCTGGAAGGATCGGGATAACAGCATTGGAGAGTCCCATAATTGTAAAAGCTGCAACATAAATTAAAAGCCTGTTAGGGTTCATAGCACTAAAAACCTTTGATTAAGTATATAATTTTTTATCACAGCAGTTTTCCGGAACCTGTTTTCCTGGTCTTAATTTTTCTGGGATTATGGGTGAAACTTTAAAGACTTTTTCAACTATTCTCCGGACTTTTATTATTATATTATTGTATATACGAACATTTAAAAGTTAAATCTGGTTGCTAAAACTTGGTCGCCAAGATCTAAAAGACACTATAACATGACGCTTATATAGAACAGGATAGAATGCATAGCTATTTATA
>DADO01000050.1 GCA_002509325.1 Methanosarcina sp. UBA402
GAATTATTCACCGCCGTTGACAGAAAACAAGCAAATCAGATGCTTCTAGATAGATAATTGAGAATACTTGTTAATTCAAAAATCACGGAAAATTCATATTTCTCCGAAGCCAGGCCTTTTAACCCTTTCACGAGCGGTTTCAGCTTGTGTTTTGAGCCCCTTGCTTTCCCATAGATCAGCTGCGATTTTAAAAGCATTTTCTGCTCCTTTCAGGTTGCCAAGCCTCAGGAAAGCCCTGCCTTTTTCATACCAGGCTTCAGGAAAATCCGGTTTCTGCCGGATTGCTTTTTCAAATGTGTGCAGGGCCTCTTTTTCAGAGCCAGTTTCAAAAAGAACTTTTCCTCTGAGATGCCAGGCCTCTGCGTTTTCGGGTTTTGCCTCAAGGGCTTTTTCAAAAGCCTCTCTTGATTTCTCAAGCTCTCCAAGCCTTAAATGTAGTTTGCCTTTTTCAAACCAGATGTCTGCATCTTCGTGATTCTTGTCCAGGCGCATTTCGGATGCCTTCAGCTCCTCTTCACACTGGCGAATCCGGGCAAGTGCAGCGTCCTTCCCCTTCCAGGCGTTTTTCTGTACCGGATTCAGAGATATAGACTTCTCGAGAGCTTCGAGTGCCTGCCTGAAGCGCTCGAGTTTTGCTAATGCAAACCCGGTATTGGTCCAGAGCCCCGCATGATCCGGATTTATCCTGGAGGCGTTTTCAAAAGTTTCAATAGCTTCTTCATAACGTTTGAGTTTTAGCAGGGTATTTCCTTTATGAAAGAAGGCTGGAAAATGCTGGGAGTTTTCAGAAAGTACTGTGTCAAAAATCTCAAGTGCGAGCCTGAGTCTGCCCTGTCTATAAAGAGCCACTCCTTCCGCATAGAGGTTTTCTGTGTTTTTCTGGTTATTGCCACCCTGAGTTTCGCCTTCAAGATTATTTTTTCGAAGCCCGATCTCAGAAAGGTACCTGAAATCTGAAGATGTTTCCAAACCAGACTTCGTATCAAGATATATGAATTTCTCCTTTGGCACAAAGGACTTGCAAATCCATCCTGACTCAACCTTTCGGTTTGTAATCATGCAGTACCCGTTAACATGTCTGGAACAGACCCCGCAGCAGTAAATTCGCCTTTCCAGAAGATATCGTATCTGATCAAGCTCAGTGGTAACCAGCCCCTTATTCAGCCTTGCTTTGAAAGTCTCGTATGGGAGATTTTTAATTTTGATATAGACTGTTGAAGGGGTAGGCGGGTCCCATTCAGGAGGATTTGAAGTTTGTTTTCTGTAGATCATAGCTCTGGCAGGTTTCTCCTTGTTGGAAATTTCTCTCTTTACCGGGAATTCTGCATTGAGATTAAATAAGACTACATAAAACTACATATTTATTGCAAGTTGGATTTTATCACAAATCAAATATTTTATTATGTATTATCCTGGGAGGAATCAACTTTGTAGCTGAAATCCCACCAGCTGGTTTTCTCACTTTCCTGCCCATCAGGACCAACAGCCCATATACGCCAGCGGCAAGGTACCTTAGCCTGGGACTCATAAGAGTAACTGGTTGTGGTTATACCTGACATTATTCTGGACCCAACTGATTCTGAAAGCCACCGACCGGAACCTGAGTCGTACTCATCGATTTCTACCGTATAGCTTGCCGCGCCTGGAACTGCTTTCCATTCCAGTGCAATCCGAGAAATGGAACTGTCGAATTCTATCCCATCAACAGGCGAGAGCTGTTCTGGGACTGAAATTAGTGCAGTAGAACCAGGAGTAGAATCCGGTTCCTGAGTGGTAGGGGTAGGAGGCTCCTGAACAGATACAACTTTGGTAGCGTCTACGCTTCCTAACTCATTCGTAGCTGTCAGGGTATAAGTTGTGGTTTCATCGGGGAATATGCGCTGACTGCCTGTTAAACCTACGGTCCCTATTCCAGGCTCTATTGAGACTTTCGAAGCTTTGGAGACACTCCAGACTAAATTTGAGCTCTCTCCTTTCTCAACAGCATCCGGTTTAGCATTAAAAGAGCTGATAGATGGCAGCTGTTCTTGGGATGCCGGTTTCTTCTGAGGTGTCAGGTTTTCTTCCTCAGATGACAGGTTTGATGAGGAAGCATTTTCAGGGGATACAGGATTTTTCTCAACTGTTAAAGTACAGTAAACTGCATCTTCTTTATCCCCGTTTGAAGCTGTGAGTTTGTATGTTGTAGTGCTGGCAGGGGACACTTTCAATGATCCTGCAGGCTCTACAACTCCAATGCCAGGCTCTATTGTGACATTTGAAACCCCGGTAACGTGCCAGTTCAGGACTGAATTCTCTCCTGGTTTGATAAAGTCTGGATTTGCACTAAAAGAGTTGATGAGGAGGGGCTCTTGAGATCCTTCATTAATCGTAACCGTGCGCAAAGCTACTCTTTCCTTTCCCTTACCAGTAGCTGTCAATTTATAAGTTGTAGTTTCGGGAGGGGATACAGAAACTGACCCATTTGAACTTACGGCTCCTATACCAGGCTCTATTGTAATATTGTCAGCTCCGGAGACTTTCCAACTCAAAATTGAAGATCCCCCTGACTCAATAATTTCCGGACTTGCATCAAAATCACTGATTTCCAGCACAGCTGCAGGAAAAAGAGCTTTAAGAGCGAGGGCTATACTCAGTATGGTACCAATTAATTTTAGAAGTTCTGGTACCGAGTTCCAGAAAGACTTAATTTGGTCCCAGATTGATTTTTTACTGTCTTCTTTATCCATAACCAGACTCCGTACAACCTATAAATTAAAAATAAACAATTATATCATTAGCAGGTTGAAAATCGACATTTTTAGGAAAGCTTACCTGAAAAGTCAGGTCAAATATTGGATTCTTTTTTATATCGCTGTTGAAATAAATCCCTTGGAATACATTCCGTAGTTTAATAGTATCATATATATTAATTTTGGTATATATTTTTCAAGAGTTGGAAACAATTTAGAAATAACAAACAAAAAAACAAACAAAAAAACAAACAAAAAAACAAAAAACACAAACTAACTAACTCTGAATTCTACTTGAGAATTTCTTCAATTTCCACTTAAGTTAAATTTCAGAGTTATGATCATCTAAAGAAAAAGACCAGATGTCGAATTAATTGACCTGTAGATTAAATTATTTATACCTGCGCCGAACAATATTATAAAAAAGTGGTTATATGAACTGTCACTACAAAAGAACACACGGAGTTCCGGCATTATTTTCTTTTTTCATCCCTGGTTTTGGCCAGATTGTAATAGAAACAATGAAAAATATGGCTCGACTGATAGGTAACACTGTTTGGACATCTGCTTCGGGTAAAAAACCAGATAATATGGAGCATGCCAGATTCCCCAAAGACTGCCGACCGTGAGATATATCTTCCAATCAGTAGGGTTTTTGGCTTGAAACCGAGATCTTTCCAACTGCCCTTTGAAAATATAGTGATTGCAATTGCAGTCAGCATAGGCAATACTAACCATATCCCCATGCCAAGAGAGTCACCTTTGGGTTGCTCAGGAAGGGTAGAGTCTACAAGAACACCTATCACCCACTGAGGATAACAAGAACAATAAATATAACAGTATCGCGAAGAATTTTTTTATTCATGTAAACCTGCGTTTGGAGATGTTAATACTCCACACTACAAGATAGTTACAATTGAAACTTAATTGTACTATCATCGTATAAATAAATTATCTGAGGTTATAGAAATTTGTCGCAATTATTAATTAAAAGTGTCTATCTCTTTTTTATTATACCAATCACATTGATAAATGTCGATTTTTTAAATAGTAATCTCAAAAATGAGTGATTTGCTTACTGGTAGATTTTTAGATGGTTTTATGGTTAAATATGCCTTGTTTAGTCTTATTTAATCATGCTAAAAGTGATTATACATTATAAAGCGACTTAACGTGAATGTTTATACTCAAGATTGCAGTAGTTTTTTTGCAGTAGCTTTTTTGCAGTAGCTTTTTTTGCAGTAGCTTTTCTACAATTTTTTCATTTAAATTATATCGACTTTTGTAGTACAATCGTTCATTGAAGGTGCTGTAACGACAACCCACTTACTTATAAATATTAGGATGTCATATTATAACTATTGAATAATATTTACTTTACCCATCAACTAAATTTTAAGATATTAGAGTCAAGATACGAGGTTCATTCCAAGGGCTCACTCTATAACTAATATTAAGTTGTAACTAGTTAAATAAGGAAGATTTTTACTTATTAATTAAAATGAGGAGTGTTTGTGTCAGAGTGGGGAAAATGGAGGCCTCGGGACTTTGCGTAAATGTAAAACGCTGAGTATTGTCTTTCTTAAAGAGGTCTGACATAATGAAATTTCACAGTTTTAAAACATATGTGAAATATGGATTATTTCTCATATTTATGATTAGTTTGGTCGGCACTGCGCATGCAGATACAGGTCAACTTGTGCATTATAACTGGTCTAAAGATACTGGAAATACCATAGTTGACAATTCCGGACATGGGAACAATGGTATAAACAGCGGTAGTATGACCTTTAATCTGCCAACCGGACAAATAGCAAGGCATTTTAACGGACAAAACCAAATAATAATACCTAACAATGAACAACTGGCATTTAATGATCCGCATATAACGTTTGGGGTATTTTTCCGTTACAATTCCAGCAATCCGGCTCGTAATACATACCTTGTTTCTAAAGGGAATACCGCATTCAGGATCAGCATTGACCATACAAATTCAATGCTGACATATGATATTTATGCAGATGGACAGGCTATTCATGCCAAAAGTGGAACCCGTATACAGCCTAATAAAGATTATGAAGCTATTGTGACATATGATGGTTCTCATGCTCAATTATACATTAATGGAGTTGCTAACGGAGAAGGTGTAGATTATACGGCTACTGCTTTAGGTCCGAGTTATATCACAGAAAACTGGACGATAGGGTCATCATCCGATTCTACTTATGGGTTAAAAGGGACAATATATGCTTTTCATTTGTATAATAGAACATTAAATTCATCCGAGATATTAGATTTATATGCTAATGACCTCCGCAGCATAAAAAAATTAAGACCCGGCGGCATTGCTTTATCCTGGGACGATTCAGCTCGTATTCGGTCATGTTATAAATATTTACCAATTTTCCAGAAGTATAATGCTACGTGTACTATTAATCTGAATTACGTAATTGGCAGAAGTGAGGCTGAAATAGAATTAAAAGAACTGGATGAACTGTATTCAGCCGGGTGGGAAGTAGCTCTGCATGGGTACAATCACACAGATTCAGCTAAATTTCTAAAAAGTAATCCTGCCGAAGTTTGGCTAGATCAGGAAATCTTTCCGAACATTGTAGAAATTTCCCGTTATGGTTATCCAGTTTATACTTTTGCGTATCCCTATTCAAGTAGGAATGTGGATACCGATGCAGCAATAGCTCCATATTTCCGGACCCTCAGGACTAGAACCCCCAATATAGTAAATGGAAATATAAATGAAACGACACTGGCTTATTACAATTGGGATGATACTCAACTTCTGTACGGGGTTGAAATTGACGAACATGCACTTGATACCAGCCTTCCGTCTATATTACATGGAATTGATTATGCAATTAAAACAGGGAGCGTACTGGTATTATATGGGCATGGAATCACTCCAAATGTTACCGGACAATATCAAACTTCAACCTCTCGACTGGAATCTATTCTAAATTATACCTCTCAGAATGGCGGAGTGTTTTATCACATGGGAGACCTTGGAAATTTGTCCTGGGAGCAGGTCCCAAGGTTCTCTAAAGTGACTGCGAATTATACAGTTTCCAGGAATATTCTACTTGCCGGAGAAAGTGTAACATTTACGGATTTTAGTGTAAATCAAGCGACCGAACTGCTTGATTTTGGTGACGGTTCGCCTGCGAGCAGTACTGCAAATGTAATTCATACGTATATGACACCAGGCACTTATACAGCTAATCTAACGGTATCAAATGACGCCTCTACTGATTCAATGCTTAAAATAATTACTGTTATCCCGGCGACAGCTCCGGTTGCCAATTTCACAAGTAATTGTACAGCTGGATCTCGGCCGCTGAGTGTAGCATTCACCGATACTTCAACCGGACTTCCAGCAGCCTGGTCGTGGGATTTCGGGGACGGAAGCAAGTCAATAGCCCAGAACCCAGTACATGAATACTCAAATGACGGTGTTTACTCTATCAAGTTGACCGTGACGAATAGCAAAGGATCAAATTCCGCACAAAAAGTTAATTATATAACAGTCTCGACACGACCTCCGTCATCTAATTTCTATTCAAACGTAACAGGTGGAAATGTTCCTCTAACTGTTCAGTTCTATGATATAAGCACCGGGTCTCCGGCTTCATGGAGCTGGAATTTTGGGGATGGAACGAGTTCGAGTGAGCAGAACCCAATGCACACTTATTTTTCAGCAGGGACCTATGAAGTCAACCTGGTAGTAAGCAACTCCGAAGGGGCCTCCTCAAAAACAGCTACAATTACCGTACTGGAAAGCAGTTCCAGCGGCGGCAGCAAGAGCGGCAGCGGTTCAGGTGGAGGAAGTCGGGGCGGGGGTGCAGGCGCAGGTGGCTCCCCTGAACCTGCAAAGAACGTAAAAGTAAAGGAACTTTCACAGATTTACATTAAAAACGGAAACCGTGTGAAGTTTGACTTTCCAAAGAAAGCCACTGCGATTGTTTATTTAAGTTTTGATTCAAAAAAGACTGCTGGAAAGACAACAACCATTGTCGAGATGCTAAAAGATAAATCTACACTTACGCCAGATGCGCCCGAAGGCGAGGTCTATAACTATCTCAATATCTGGGTTGGAAACAGTGGCTATGGAACTGATAAGAGTATCGAAAACGCAGTCATCTGTTTCAAAGTCGAAAAGTCCTGGGTTGAGGATAAAGGTATTGACCAGTCTTCAATAGCCCTTAACCGATACAATGATAGGAAATGGAATAAACTTCCAGCTGCCCTGGACAGGAAAGATGACAAGTATTTATATTTCACAGCCGAAACTCCAGGCTTCTCTCCCTTTGCAATAACAGGCAAGACAATAGCAAAAGAGAATGTGATTGAATTACTGCCTGAACCTGATTCTGAAAATCCAGAAAATAAAACTCAAAATATAGCAGCAAATATTGGAAAGATTCCTGAAAAGAAGGAAAAAGCCAAAGTTATACCTGGATTTGAAATGATTTATTGTATCATTGGGCTGCTTGGTAGGTTACTGAATAAGAGATGATAAACAGGACAGATTGAGGACAGATTGAGGACAGATTGAGGAAGATTGCGGGATAAATCGCAGAGGCAAATTGCAGTAAGGTGGTAGTGATAACGGATTCCGCTATCTAACTCCTTATTATTTTAAGTTCGTTTCATACTTTCAAAGTCCCGCTACGAGGACAAATAGATATTTGAGTGTTTAGTTAGCTTTTTTCTTATCGAGAAATAAAATACTGGATTCTTGACAGGTCCGTTTCCAGGCCGGCTAAGCGTTAATTTTATATCGTAGAATTTTCAAGCCCAAACACACACTAATTTATTTTTATTTGCTAACTCTGAGCCTTCAGCAGCTTCAAGAAAGTTTTTCTAGATATGTGGCTAACTTATTTCCTAATAGAGTGTTTTAACTTATTTCCTTATATAATGTTTTTTGGTATCAGTCGACCTCTTTAATGGGATTTTTCTCTTCAATTCTCTTGTTTTAAATCAAGCTGTCTATGAAGGCTCAGTTTTCAATAGCTGCTAATTAAAATCATGGTTAAATCAAGCTATCTATGAAGGCTCAGTTTTCAATAGCTGCTAACTAAAATCATGGTTTACAGGTATTTTCAGTCTTTAATTCTAATAAAAAGCAAAAAGCTGCTAGACCTAAATAATCATCTTCTACCAAACGTTTGAGTTGAATTCTTTTTATATTATATTTTACATAATACTCAGTGGAGGGTGGGCAACTAATTGGGAAAGGCAATAGCTACCTGAATCCAGGGAGGTGAACTTATGATAAGAAGTCCATGCGAGGTTGAAGAATTTATAACCTTCAGGAGGATAGATTATCCTGCAAGCAGAGACGGCTTTGTAAAGTTTGCTGAGGGTAAGAAGGCAAGCATATGTTCTGGACCCTTTAAGTGAGATACCTGAAGTAGAGTATAAACACTCCTGATGACATTACCAGAGAAATCGAACGCATCAAACCGCCAAACCCAATAGAGTACTGATTTAATGAGCAGGGGATTTAGAACAAATATAATAGGGTCCAGATGAGACCGAAAGAATGGGTTATCCCATAAAAGGTAAGCTATCGAACATTATACCGTGATATGCGGAATACCCCTGAGAGTGCAGTACTGGAGGTATATAGAGGTTGTAACAGATTGTTCAGAGAAGGCTTTGTGTCAGGAAGTACTTGGATTGTCAGTACTTGGATTGTCAGAAAGTGTACCAATACTGAGTCAGTAAAGAGTCTATAAACACATAAAACACACAAATTGTGGGGGGAAATTTATGCAAACCAGTCCAATTGAAGTTCAAAAAGCTTTGAAAAACATAAATTATCCTGTAAAAAAGCAGGGCCTTATTGAGCATGCCAAAAAGCATAATGCCAGCACTGAGGTAATGCAGGTTCTTGAAAGTCTTCCAGACAAGGAATACAACAACGCTGCAGATGTTAGTAAGGAATTCTCTGGAAAGTAAAATCATAAAATAAGGAGGAAATTATCCCGGATTAGTCCGGTATTTCTTCTGAATGAAGACTACTAAACTGGATGTACATGTAGGAGGATAAATTATGCACACAAGTCCTATTGAAGTTCAGAAAGCTCTAAAAGATATGGATTATCCTGCAAGTAAGGAAGATCTTATTAAACATGCTAAGAAACGTGATGCCGGCAAGGAAGTAATGGAAGATCTTAAGGAGCTTCCAGAAAAGCAGTATAACAACGCTGCAGATGTCAGCAAGGAATTTAAAGGAGACTAAACTGGAATGGAGGTAGAGAGGAAAATCTGTGCAAACCGTCCAATCGAAGTTCAGAAGACTTTTCAATAAGGCATTAAATGGGGGAGTCGGTTAAAAAGCTCCCCTTTGATCCGATAAAAAAGGAGGCAAATAAATCCTCCTTTCTTTCTCCAAAAATCAACAAATTATAGGGAATTTTCGGACTATTTTTCAGATAATTCATTTAGTACTTTTTTCTGATAGTTCCTACAGTGATACTTTTAATAATACTTTTAATAATACTTTTAATAATATTTTTCTAACAACTCCAATATGATTTTTTTGGTGATAATTTAAATTATAAGATTTTTCTGAAAATTCTTCCTTTAAAAGCTTCTTCAGTATTACTTCTAGGAATCCAATTTTTAACTGAGGTCTAACGCGAAAAAGCTATAACAATGTAAAGAAACAACGCAACGAAAATTTAGTAGCCAATAAACACGAATTGCGGTGCATTAAGCTCGAAAAGCAAAAAACTATTGAAGTTAAATAGGCTTAATGTAGTTAAAAATAAATACCTTCATACCAGATATTAATAATTCAATTAGTTCATCGAGATCCCCAGACAAATAAGGTATTCAAATGAGGCTCTTTTTGAA
>DADO01000186.1:0-244 GCA_002509325.1 Methanosarcina sp. UBA402
GCTTTTCTCGTGAACCATTAAGGAAAAAATGTAAAATTAAGGAAAAAATGTAAAAGAATGAGAATTCTCATTCGGAACTACTGTTCAGCAGGTAAAGTTATATATTATCGATACTAAAATGTCCAGAAGACACAGCCAGCAAGCTGGCTGTTTCTATACAAAAGATGGCGTCGTTTTTTGAGAACATAATAAATGACTCCATTGTCTTCAATACTTTTTTAATTATGCCTTCATTTGTAAAAAA
>DADO01000186.1:410-17712 GCA_002509325.1 Methanosarcina sp. UBA402
TTTTTAATTATGCCTTCATTTGTAAAAAAACAGGTTTCGAAACTAAGGGTATTCGGAACTACTGATTATAGCGAATATTTTATAAACCAGAAATTGTATTCAAGAAAATAACTAGGACTTGATTATTTTTTACAAGATCAGTTAAAAAAGTAAACAACTTGCTATGTTTTTTTGAAAATGTCTAAATTGCCTCTACTGAAAGAGAATTCCACAAGATGGATACAAGAATATGGTGCACTCCTTAAAACCTGGCCATAAATTGTTGCAGAATTTTCTTTTGAGTACTAAATAAAATGGGGATCGGCCCAAGAAGGCAGGGAATGGAAAAATGTTGAGAAATTCTGGTATAGGTATAATTGGAAATGTGCCCTGGGGAACACATTTCTGTCAATTTTATCAGACAAAAGAAGATTTGATGGATATACTTATCCCTTACTTTAAATCAGGACTTGAGAATAACGAACTTTGCGTCTGGGTCACATCAGAACCTCTAAATGCAGAAGAAGCAAAAGAAACTCTGAGAAAAGAGGTTCTTGACTCTGATGTTTATCTGGAAAAAGGACAAATTGAGATTATTCCGTATAATTACTGGTATGTTAAGGATGGGATTTTCGATTCACAAAGAGTCATAACCAGATGGACTGAAAAACTCAAAAATGCCTTAGCCAGCGGCTATGATGGTTTGAGATTGACTGAAAACACTTTCTGGGTGGAAGATGCCGATTGGGACAAGTTTGTTGACTATGAAGAAAAAATAGGTTATCTTATCGGCAAACACCAGATGATGGCGTTATGTACCTATTTTGACAAATGCAGTGCAACAGAAACCGCTGATATTGTTGCAATTCACCAATTCTTTCTGGCTAAAAAGGAAGGCAAATGGGAAAGGATAGAGAACCTCATAAGGAAGAAAGCAGGACAGGAAGAGCACAGGATACGCAGATACAACAATATTCTTGAGGGAATCAACAGGATCTTTGGCAACATAGTGCGAGCCGAAACCGAAGAGGAACTGGGGAATATATGTTTATCTGTAGCCCTGGAGGTCACAGGCAGCCCGATTGGTTTCGTTGATGAGCTGGAAACTGATGGGTTGCTGCATGATATCGCAATCAGTGATATGGGACGGGACCAGTGCCTCATGCACGACAATACAGGTCACCACCGTCCTCCGGGCAATTTTATTCTGCATGGACTGTACGGCCGTGTAATTAACAGCGGAAAAAGCTTTTTTACCAACGATCCTGTGTCACACCCTGATAGTATAGGCATACCGCAAGGCCATCCGCAGCTTACTTCTTTTCTTGGTGTGCCCCTTATTCTTAATAACGGGAGAACGATGGGAATGCTTGCAGTCGCAAACCGTAAAGGCGGGTATAGCCGCGAGCAGCAGGAAGACCTCGAAACAATCGCACCTGCAGTAACTCAGGCCCTGCAAAGGAAAAAGGTTGAGCAGGAACGGGCTCTGACAGAGCAGGCGCTGAGGGAGAGTGAGGAGCGTTACCGGACAGTCATTGAGAACAGTAAAGACGCGATTATCGTGACAGATACGGCAGGTGAGGGGAGAATACTTACAGTAAACCCGGCAGCAACCGAAATGTTCGGGTGGGCAGAGGACGAGATGGTTGGCCTTACCCGCAAGGATATCATTGACATCAATGATCCGCGTCTGAGAGTTTTTATGGATGAACGTATGTCTGAAGGTATGACTCGCGCCGAACTCATTTATAAACGCAAGGATGGAACGAAGTTTGATGGTGAACTGGCATCCGGATATTTTGTTCCAGTAGAAGGTAAGAAGTATGCAGTTTCGATAATCCGAGATATTACCGAACGCAAGCAAAATGAAAAAGCTCTGCAGGACAGCGAAGCACGCCTGCGCAGGTTATATGAATCCGGGATGATAGGTGTGATTTACTTTACTCTTGAAGGTCAGATAACCGATGCCAACGACAAGTTCCTAGAGATTGTTGGTTACACTCACGAGGACTTGCGGGCCGGGAGGGTCAACTGGAAGCAGATGACTCCGCAGACATACCATTTTCTGGATGAGTACACCATCGAGGAATTGAAAACCACAGGTGTGGCTACACCCTACGAGAAGGAGTATATCCGCAAAGACGGCCCTCACGTACCCGTTATTGTTGGAGCAGCCACACTCAATGAAGAACATAGTGAGAACATTGCCTTTGTTCTTGATATTACCGAGCGCAAAAGAATAGAGAAAGCTCTTACAAAAGCCCATGAAAGTTTGGAAGAAAAAATTAAAGAACGTACAGCAGAGCTCGAAAAAGCATATAATTTATTAATGGAAAATGAGAGAAGGCTATCTGAAGCTCAAAAAATAGCACATGTTGGAAGCTGGGAATGGGACCTTGAAACTGATAAACTGTACTGGTCTGATGAAATGTATCGGATTTATGGGCTTAAACTTCATGAACTCCATCCGACCTATGATGCATTTTTAGGGGTGGTACACCCAGATGATCGAGAATTTGTGGATAATGCCGTTAAAAAGGCTTTCAAGGGGAAGCCATACGATCTGGATCACCGGATTGTCCTGTTCAATGGGAAGCAGCGTATAATTCATACACAGGGGGAAGTTCTTTTTAATGAAAAAGGTATTCCTGTTCAAATGAGGGGAACAACTCAGGATATAACCGAGAAAAGAGAAGCAGAAAAAGCCTTTTTAAACACCGTAGCTGCCCGTAAAAAAGAAATTCACCACAGAATCAAAAATAACTTGCAGGTAATCTCATCCTTGCTTGATCTTCAGGCTGAAAAGTTCAAAAACAGGAAATATATAGAGGATTCAGAAGTCCTTGAAGCCTTCAGGGAAAGCCAGGATAGAGTATTATCTATTGCTCTGATCCATGAGGAACTGCATGAAGGCGGAGGATCTGATACCCTGAATTTCACCCAGTACCTCCAGAGACTCGTTGAGAACCTCTTCCAGACATATAGGTTTGGAAACGTTGATATCAGTTTAAATATGGATCTTGAAGAGGATGTTTACTTTGACATGGATACTGCAGTGCCTTTAGGGATGATTGTTAATGAGCTTATTTCAAATTCCCTCAAACATGCGTTTCCAGGGGGGAAAACTGGAGAAATTAGGATTAGGCTGTGCAGAGAGGAAAATGGAAAATCTAAAGACAGCAAGATTGAATGCAAGAATAAAGAGTGTAAAAGTGCCAGTTATACACTGACCGTTTCGGATAATGGAATCGGTATACCTGAAAGCATTGACCTGGAAAACTCCGGTACACTTGGAATGCAACTGGTAACTATCCTGATAGATCAGTTAGATGGTGAACTCCAGTTGAAAATGGATCTTGGAACCGAGTTTGTTATAAAAATTACAGTAGCGGAAAATAAGTAATAAGACTCCTGGTAGCTGGTAACCTATTTTCTTGCATCGTCGCCCCAACTCAATGATTGATGTTTCAGAATCCTATATAATCAGCGTCGTAAATTTGCTGTAGTCCATGTTCAACTTTATTGAGCGTTAATTTACATTAAGTATTTTGTAACTATTAGGTAGCCTTTTGAAGGCTGCCCAATTTTCCTCGTTCCGAGGGAAAATTGGATATAAAATGATTTCTAAATAATGGACAGAGCGGCATCGCTGCCAAGCGATTTATTGTCTTAGAGGACGTCGTTGTGGACTTTATTGAGGCATTTGAGCTTGAAATGCAGGAACTGAAAATCGGAGATCCTATGGATGAGGAAACCGATATCTGGCCCCTTGCAAAGAAAGAGTTTATCGACAGTCTTGAGAGAGTCTTGAAAGATGCGAAAAAGAAAGGCGCTGAACCCCACGCTTACGGAGAAGAACGTAGTAAGGGTTTCTTCTTCAGGCCGACCCTTATCCCTGCAGCCAGTACCGATATGAAAGTTTGTAACGTAGAGTTTTTGGGCCCATTGCCCCAGTTATCACAGTAATGGACGAGGACGAAGCCGTGGAAATTGCAAATTCCACAGAGTTTGGGCTTGGAGCCGAAATATGGTCTCGAAACCTGGAAAGGGCTCAGAGGCTGGCAAAAAGAATAAAATCCGGATTTGTGGCTATCAACGGAACGGTTAAACTCGATCCAAGGCTGCCTTTTTGCGGGGTAAAAAAGTCTGGAATCGGGAGAGAACTTTCCCACTATAGGCTTAAAGAATTTGTGAATATAAAGACGGTTGTGGTCAACAAGTGAGGCTTACTGGACCTAAAAACTTATTGAAGCATTCTATTGGAAATTTTGATCCGTGATTCATGCCAGAGGATACGTTAACTGCGGCAACCATCAAATAAATTTTTAAATTTCCCTAAACTTTTTAATAAAGCGTTAGGAGCCAATTACTCAAAGAATACGATAGTTATCAAATATAGAAGGGTGGTTATTAAATATGGAAGGATAGTTATCAAATATGGCAAGAAAGGAAATTTACCAATTTGCCATAATTTGATAAAAGGCTTTAAGTGTTGTAATTAATTCACATTGTTTTCATATTTCAATTCATACCAATTTATCTTTCTTTAATTCTATACAAGAGTATACATAGTAGGCAGATAATCCCACCGATTATGCCAAATCCAGGCAATTTCGGTTTATCTGCGTTACTTGTAATGTTGCTTGCATTATCGCTTTCATTACTGGTTATAGCTGCTTGAGCATCTATGGCAGTTGCATTTAGTTCATCTTTTGTACCAGTTATTACAAAAAAAGAATACCCAGGTACGTTTGCTATGAAATGCAGGAACTGATCGTCTTCAATTGCCAGACTTACTGGCAGTTTTATCCATTCTTTCTTTTTGTCATCATGCTTATGCAGCACAATAGAAGAAGGATCTATATCATTTTCCTGGATCCAGGATTTTTGAACTTTGAAACTTATGGTTGCATTTAGAATTTTGTCAGAGTCTCCATAGCCACCGTTTCCAACCCACACATTAAAGAACTTATAGACAACCCCTTCAGGAGAATCCGAAACCGATTCAGACCTATTTTTCAGGTTCTCAACGATTGCTGTAGTTTTTCCTACAGTTCTCTTTGACGTGAAGCTAATATAATCGACTACAGTAACATTATTTGTGAAGTTGAAATATACAGGTTTTTCATTAGGAATAAAGACCTGAGCTGTGTCCTTAAACTCCACATTCTTTTGAGGTTCAGGAGAACCGCCTGTAGATCCACCACCAGAACTGGATCTGTGACTTCTGCCGCCAGAACTACTGCTTCCTGTGTCGTCAGTTTTCTCTGAAGGCACTTCTTCTGTTGGAGTCTCGGTTGGGGTTTCGGTTGGGGTTTCGGTTGGAGTCTTGGTTGGGGTTTCGGTTGGGGTTTCAGTTGGGGTTTCAGTTGGAGTCTTGGTTGGAGTCTTGGTTGGAGTCTCGGTTGGAGTCTCGGTTGGAGTCTCGGTTGGAGTCTCGGTTGGAGTCTCGGTTGGAGTCTCGGTGGGGGTTTCTTCCGGCTGCTCATGTTTTACCGGTTTTGGATGCACAAGAGCTGCATAGTCAATCTCTTTTTCGTTAAACCTGACTGTCTCTTTTGCTATACCGTCGCCGTTTACATCATAGTGCGTCTGAGAAAAACCTGTGCCATCAGGTTTTGCCCAATAATTTCCTTCAATATAGGGGCCGCCTATGATATTTTTCCCTGTGGTCCTGGTAGTATTCCATTTGTTAGGAGAATTGTGATAGTCCCCAAAAATTACATTAACTGAGTTATTAAAATAATTGTTATAGATTGTACTACCCCTATCCCCGTTATCATAAAGACCACAGTTTTTGTTATGATTTATAGTATTCCCAACAATAGTAGCACCGCCTTCGTACATCAGGGCTATACCACGATCATTATTTGTAATCATGTTATTCTCAATTTGTGGGTATCCTAAGTCTCCCACATTTATTCCTGTTCCACAGTTTGAAATTCTATTGTTGCTGATAGTAGCGTCGAAACGACATTCACCAACATAAATTCCAGATTCACAATTTGAAATTTCATTATTATTTATAGTGTAGGTAGAGTATATATTCGAATCAATACCAGTAGCATAATTCATTATTTTATTTTTTTCAATTATGCAGTTAGTATATTCCTCGAGATAAATTCCGTAAGAAATACCAGTGCCTTTTAGAGTAAAACCTCTGATAGCTATTCCCTGTGTACCCTGTGTAAGATAAAAACCATTTCCTTGAATTATCGTGTCTTCAGGATTACCCGATCGAGAAACGATTACTAAATTATTTGTACTGAGGGTAACACCTTCATTGTAAGTTCCAGGCTCTACAATTATTGTATCGCCTTCGTTTGCATTGTCAACTACAGCTTGTATTGACTCACCCTTATGAACTATTATCTCAGCTGCAGAGCATGTTCCAGCGGCTGCCACTAATATAAGCAAGGCAGATAAAATTGCAATAAAGTGATTTTTTGATTTCCACACAATAAACACCCGACAAATCTGCTTTAAACTTTCATTTAATCAAATCTCAAAAATGTAAATTTTGACTTCCGGTTGACGTATTAGGCTGAGCGTAACACTCTTAGAATACTAAAGAAAAATATTATTATGTGACATTAAGCACAACTTTGATTATTCTTTTTCAGGTTTAGTAATGTTATATAATACTACCTATATTATATTACCTGGGATGTATTATTATATTAAAATTTTTATATTTTATTTCATTGTAATATTTAATATTAATTTTCTTGTCTAAAAATAGGTCGTGAATTAGTAGTTGGTTGATATTTTGTAGTATTTTTGCTTAGCTGCATCTGTTATAAGATCTCTGAGGAATTCTGGACTAAAATCAAACCATTATTACCTCTCCTTAAACCCAAAAAGAAGCCTGGAAGACCTCGAAAGGATGATAAAAGAATACTGAGCGTTATCTTTTATCTCCTTCGTATTGGTTGCCAATGGAAAGCTTTGCCGCGATTTTATGGAGCTCCAAGCACCGTCCATGATCGATTTCAAGAATGGAGAAGATCAGGCTTCTTTGAAAACATGTGGCAAGCTGGTCTACTGGAGTACGATAATAAAAACGGATTAGAGTGGGAGTGGCAAGCAATTGATAGTGCTATGACAAAAGCACCATTCGGTGGAGCTGGAACAGGAGCGAACCCGACTAATCGTGGCAAAAAAGGAACAAAAAGGAGTATTTTAATGGAAAAGGTATACCACTTTCAGTAACTGTTGATGGAGCAAATTGTCACGATAAAAAGCTTGTAAAAGAGACTTTAGATGCCATTATTTTTGAAAGGCCTTCTCTAGATAACGTAATTCAGAATATCTGTATGGATAAAAGGAGAATGATTTTCCTGATATCAGGAATTGGTCAAAGAATATGGTTATACTGCCCATATAAAAAGCCGTGGAGAAGAAAACATAAGAATACAGATGAGGTTTTGTCAAAATCGATGAAAATGCCTTAAAAGTATAAAAAAGACATCTAATTGTTTATTTATCAAAAAAATTACATCTAATGCCTTTAAAATAGCACCATCAAATGGAGCTGAATACGAAATTAGGTCATTAGAATTTAATTAATATTACTTATGTTCAAAAAATTAACATTTAATGTAATATTTTTTACAAATTGCATAAAATTATAAATATTAAATATGTGTTGAAAATTTAATTAGGTTTTTTTCTCTTGATTATATGATTGTAAGGCTCTTCGTTGTTTTATATGGGTTGAAAGTAATTGTTCAGTTGGGAAGCAACCTCCCCAGAAAGATAAACATTGATTTTGAATGTGATTTTCCATATCATCATTTTTCAAATATAATGGGAGTTTTTATCTTCATTCAGGAAGTGACTATAAATTACCCACTCGAAATAACGAAGAGCCGATTGTAATCTATTTAATTTAAATTATTGGAACTAAAAGTATATTAAATTGATTTTAAGCTATTTTAAATAAATTTTCTTACAAAATAAATATTATTGTCACATATTATTGAAAAATAAGTAATTTTGTAGAAAATGGCAAAACCTCAGATACCAGGTTTAGGGCAAGAAAATGGGTTGTGGAAAGGACACATTCGAGGCTAAACAGATTCAGGAGACCCATTATAAGATGGAAAAAAATTGAGAATAACATTGCTATGCTTCATTTAGCATAGGCATGGATAACATTCAGAGCAGCAAGACTTTTCGGATAGGCTCTCAGGCCCTTTCTCTTCTTCTAAGAATATCTATCTTTTCTCTTGGCATGAAAGTGCTTTCAAGTACTCATTTCTTTGTGCTTGTAATTCGAAGAATTTCATGTTCGTTTTTCTAGTTCTTCTCTTTTAATCAGCCAATGTACGGGCAAAGCTTTAAATCAAATGATTCAGTTGTATCGCATGTTTCATTTTCGGGATTAAGTCCCGTTGGAATGTAGTCCTGCAGGCAGGACTGAACCGTGAAACAAAAGTGAAACCTGGTGTTTAAATTGGTAAAATCTTTTTATACATACATACGTGATGCATGGAAAAACCCTGATGAGACTTACGTGAACGACCTCCGCTGGGAGCGCATGCAGGCCTGGAGAAAACAGGGATCTGTGACCAGAATTGAAAGGCCCACAAGAATCGACAGGGCACGCTCCCTTGGGTATAAAGCCAAGCAGGGCATTGTCGTTATCAGGGTAAAGGTACGCCGCGGAGGGCTTGGTAAAACAAGGTTCAACCGTGGAAGAAGAACCCAGAAAATGGGAGTAAACAAGATCACAGGTGGCATGAGCATTCAGAGGATTGCCGAAGCCCGTGCAGACCGCAAATACCCGAACCTTGAAGTCCTGAACTCCTACTGGGTTGGGCAGGATGGAAAGAACAAGTGGTTTGAAGTCATTCTTGTAGACCCTCATCACCCTGTAATAAAGAGCGACAAAAACCTGAACTGGGTATGCGACCCCTCCATCAGGGACAGAGCCGCTAGGGGCAAGACAAGTGCCGGTCGGAAGGGCAGAGGCATGTCTAAACGCGGAAAAGGTACTGAAAAGACCAGACCGAGTATCCGTGCACACAAGAGTCGAGGCAAGTGATTCATCATATAATACTGCGTGTGATCGCCCACGCAACCGAAGATCTATCCAGAGTCCATGCGGCTCTGGATTTTTTTTTATCCGGTGCCGGTGTCCGGGAAGAGAACAAACTGGTTGAAGAGATCCAGGCTGAAGGGCACCATGGAAATCTCATTACTATTCTGAGCGTACAGCTTAAAAGAAAGGCAGACTGCCTGGGTTTTGCCCGTTTTGTTCGGGAAAGGTTTTCCGATGAAGACGTAGCAAGCCTCAGGGAAGAAATGCCAGAGAGGCTGGACGACAACCAGGTCTTCCATCTCCGCTTTGACAAGCAGGCTGCATACCTGCAGCAGGTGAAGTTGACTAATTCCTCGGATGCAATTACTGTAAAAGTCAAGATCGGAACCTATCCGAAGAACCGGGAAAAAGCCGGAGCTATAGTGGAGGAGTTGTTTGGGTAATCCGAAATTTTACGATTTTTGTGTTCATGCAGTGCCTGATGGGGAGAACACCATTGAGCAACTTACCGTTCTTTCCCGGCATTTAGGGTATAGCGGGATTACGCTTGCAAACCACTCGGATAAACTTCCTCAATCACGGCCTGAATTACCTTCTACTAATGAATTTGAGGTTTTCAGGGGAATCGAGCTTGTAGAGGAAAATCCCTCGAAACTTCATGGGCTGATCGGAAAATTCAGAAAGTTGGTGGATGTCCTGATAGTGCATGGAGGATCCGAGACCATCAACAGGGCTGCACTGGAAAATCCTAGGGTAGATATCCTGAACCATCCGGCTTTTGATAAGAGCAGCGGGCTAAACCAGGTGCTTGCAAAAGCCGCAGCTGAAAACAACGTCGCAATCGGCCTGACATTAAGGCCTTTCCTTCATTCAAGAGGTCCAAGGCGAATTCGTCTGTTGTCTGATCTCAGGGCAAACCTTGACCTTGCCAGAAAATACGATGTTCCGCTTATCCTTTCAAGCGATGCAGTATCATGTTTTGACCTTCGCTCTCCTATGGAAGCCCTTGCTCTGGCTGAAATCTGCGGGCTTGATGAACACGAAGCCCTTGAAGCCATGACTACTGTGCCCGAAAGAATAATTTCAAGAAACCGCCCTGGCCCAGGATATATCAGGGAAGGTATCGAGGTTCTTGAGGAGGGAGATTTCTTTTGAAACGCCTGCTTCCTTCGCTTCGTGCGAAAAAACGCTATCTTGCCTTTGAACTAATTTCCGATGGGCCTGTAAGCAGGAGTGATCTTGTAAAAGAGGTAATGTTTTCGGCTTCCTCCTTGCTTGGAGATGTCACTGCCAGTGAATGTGATATCAGGGTGCTCGGGTTCGAAGACAGTAAAGGCATTATCCAGTGTTCCCATACAAAAGTAAAAGAAACAAGAGCCTCTCTGACAACTCTCACCCGAATCAACGGAAAAAGGGCGACTTTGCATATACTTGGAGCTTCAGGCACGGTTAAAAGGGCAACCGAAAAGTTTCTTCAGAATCATACAGTCTTTGAGTTAAAGTCAAGATAAAATCCAAAATGGCTAAAGAATACAGTATTCTGAAGTTACTGGTTTTGCGCCAAGGTTAAAAAATCTTCAGCTTTTAGGCTGTAGGGAAACTATTTAATAAACAATCAGGATGCTGTCAAAGATATACTATAATGAGTGAGTATATTAATAAGTATATTAGTGTAAGAAACTATAATATTGATCGACAAGCTGATTGGCAGAAAATGCTGGCCCGGAAGCTAAATCCGGACGATTGCGGGTCTGATCAGAAAGTAGATCGAACCCCAGACAACGATAGAGCTGAGTACAAAATCCTTCCTTAAGGATGTCAAAACCCGGTCTTAAGCACCGGAAAACCTGGGTCTCACAAGCATTATAACTGAGTAAATACACTTTATTAGCGGACTTAGTTAACATTGGAACTGAACCTTAAAAACCATTAAAAAGTTTCTCAAGTGCGCGAATCTGAACCCTGGAAACGTACTTTGCAGGGAAAAAGTGCCTTTGAATTCGCTGTAACTGGGTATTTTCTGCAGGGTTTCGCCTGAATTAAATTATCAGGATTAGAAAAGTCCGAATAAAAGGTTAAAAACTCTAATAAGGAAGAAATACGTTATAGGAAATCAAAAATAGGTTTCCTTACCTGAATGCTGGGCAGGGACTTTAAAATCCTGAATACTCGGGATACCCGCACAGTTAATGATCACTGACCAAAGCCTTTTTGGGTAAGATGGTGATTTAGCTGACAAGCCTGCGGATAGAGATCCTTAAAGGAAGAAAGGCCGGTTTCTTGCCGGAAGATTGGAAACAACATAGTAATAGAAATTAAGGGAGATACGTAATATGCAGATGGCACCACAGATGGGCTATGACAGGGCAATTACTGTTTTTAGCCCTGATGGAAGACTTTTTCAGGTGGAATATGCCCGCGAAGCGGTCAAGAGGGGAACAACAGCTGTGGGGATCAAGGCAGCTGATGGAGTAGTGCTGCTCGTTGACAAACGAATAACAAGCAGGCTTGTAGAAGCCGAGTCGATCGAAAAAATTTTCCAGATTGACGACCACATAGGAGCCGCAACCTCCGGGCTTGTTGCAGACGCCCGCTCCCTTGTTGACAGAGCCCGTGTAGAAGCACAGGTCAACAGGGTTTCTTATGACGAACCCATAGGTGTGGAGGTAATCTCCAAGAAAATCTGCGACCACAAGCAAACTTACACTCAGTACGGCGGGGTCCGCCCATACGGGACTGCGCTCCTTATTGCAGGCGTGGATGACAACCTGCCCAGGCTCTTTGAGACTGACCCGAGCGGTGCTCTTCTGGAATACAAGGCGACAGCCATAGGAGCAGGCAGAAACGCGGTAGTTGAGGTCTTTGAAGCGGAATACAGGGAAGACATGAATATTGATGCGGCTATCCTTCTTGGCATGGATGCGCTCTATAGAGCAGCCGAAGGCAAATTTGACGCGTCTACCCTTGAGGTGGGTATTGTGTCGCTTCAGGATAAGAAATTCAGGAAATTAGTTCCTGAAGAAGTTGAGAATTATGTTCAGCAAATCCTTGCGAAACACCGGGGAACTGAGCAAAAAGAATAAAATCTATATAATATTTGAGAGTGAATAATCAGAGAATCTTCGGATTCTCAAAATAATGTTTGGAGAAGGTATTTGAAAATGGTGTCCCTCGATGAGGCAGTGACTGCACGGCTCAAAAGAGGCAGCAAACACTTCGAAGTTCTGGTCGAGCCCGAAGGGGCTCTGGCCTACAAGCGAGGAGAAGACGTAAACCTCGAAGACATTCTGGCGGTTGAAACAATCTTTGAAGACGCAAACCGAGGGGATCGGGCAGCAGAATCAGATATTCTCAATGCATTTGAGACAACAGATCCCTTCAAGATTACTGCGATGATACTGAAAAGTGGCGAGCTTCAGCTAACTGCTGAGCAGAGAAGACGCATGCTTGAGGATAAAAAGAAAAAGGTTATCTATACCATTTCCAGAAATGCATTTAACCCCCAGACAAAAGCACCGCATCCTCCAGCACGGATCGAGAAAGCAATGGAAGAAGCAAAGGTGCATATAGACCCTTTAAAAAGCGTAGAACAGCTGGTCAATATCACAATGAAAGCCATTCGCCCGCTTATACCTATACGCTTTGAAGAGATCAGTATTGCTGTAAAAATCCCTCCCGAATATGCTCCCAAAGCATACGGAGATATTTCCAAGATAGGAAGCATTACGAAAGAAGAATGGCAGCGTGACGGCTCCTGGATTGCGGTGGTAAGAATTCCAGCAGGAGTCCAGACTGATTTTTACGCTCTTATAAATCATCTTACGAAGGGAGAGGCTCAAACTAAACTTTTATAAGAGGATGTTGGATGGATAAAAAAATAGTGATCCCTGGTGACCTGTTATCCGAGAATTCAAAAAAAGCCGGATACGGGACGTATGTCAAGAACGACAAGATCTATTCTTTGTTTTGTGGTATTGAAAATCTCAGAGAGGATAAAGTTGGAGTGATCCCTCTTGCGGGAGCCTATATCCCTTCCGTAAATGATGTGGTGATCGGGGTCGTTATTGTGGTTACGCCATCCAACTGGATAATGGATATCGCCTCCCCTTATGATGGTCTGTTCCATGTATCCGAATATCCAAGGAGAGTAGAATCCCGGGAGATGCCTGAAATTATGAACATAGGCGACTCTGTAATTCTCAGAGTTAAAGATGTAGATAGTTCCATGAAAGTCGAGCTTGCCCTGAGGGATTCGAACTTCCATAAACTTAAAACAGGTCTAGTTGTCGAAGTTGAACCTGTGAAAGTTCCACGTGTGATAGGACACGGTGGCTCCATGATTTCAATGCTGAAGAAAGAAACGAACTGCAGCATTTTTGTTGGCCAGAACGGCAGAATATGGATAGATGGAAAGGATGAGGATATGGAGCTTCTGAGTAAGGCTCTTCGGAAGATAGAAGCCGAGGCCCAGCGTTCCGGATTGACAGATAGGATCTATAACTTTTTAAGAAGTGAGCGGAGCAAGCAAAAAGAGTCAAAGCCCGCTAAGTATTTTAAAAGCAGAAAGAAAGAGACAAAATTGCCAAAAGAAGGTCATTCCGAAGAAATATACAGGAAGATCGATGTATTGCTGGATCCGAAGAATTAATTCCGGACAGTTTATGAGGGATTTTAGGGAAACTTCTGTATAGATTTGTTTTAGGAGTTTTTGGAGATTAAAGTATGAGTGATAAACCTGATAAATTAATCACTGATGATGGGCTGCGCCTTGACGGGAGGCGCGCGGATGAGATCAGGCCCATGAAAATTGAAATCGGTGTACTTTCGCGAGCCGACGGTTCATGTTATCTTGAATGGGGAAGAAACAAAATCCTCGTAGGTGTATTTGGCCCAAGAGAAGCTCATCCACGTCGTTTACAGCGCGCAGATACTGCAGTAATTCGTTACAGATATAATATGGCTTCTTTTTCGGTGGAAGACCGTGCCAGACCTGGACCAAGCAGACGGAGTATTGAGATTTCAAAAGTTTCCAGGGAAGCTTTTGAGCCGGTAATTATGGCAGAGCTTTTTCCAAAGACTGCAATCGATATTTTTGTGGAGATCCTCCAGGCTGATGCTGGGACAAGGACAGCAGCAATCAATGCCTCAAGCATAGCGCTTGCAGATGCAGGTATCCCCATGAAAGGCCTGGTTACTTCCTGTGCTTTTGGAAAAGTTGACGGGCAGATAGTACTCGACCTTAACAAGGAAGAAGACAATTATGGTGAGGCTGATTTCCCTGTTGCAATGACCCAGGATGGAGAAATTACCCTGCTCCAGATGGACGGGCACCTCACTCCTGAAGAGATTAAAAAAGGCCTCGAACTTATAAAGAAGGGCTGCAAAGAGATTCTTGAAATTCAGCAGACTGTTCTGAGAAAGAAGTTTGAAACGCCTGTTGAAGAACCTGAAGCAAAAGCTGAAGAGACTGAGATCGAAGCCGAAGAAACCGAACCTTCTCTTGAATATGCTCCAGAAGCAGCAGTTGTAGAAGAGGTCATTGAGGAAGCCGAAGAGCTTGAGGAAGAGCTTTCCGAAGAAACTACTGAAGCCGGTGCTGTTACTGAAACAGTTCCCGAAGCCGAGGAGCTTGAAGAGATAGTTAAAGAAGCGGAAGCCGAAGTAGTAGATGGGGAAGCTATAGAAGAAGCAATTGAAGCTGAAGCTGAAGAAGAAGCTGAAGAAGAAACTGAAGAAGAAGCCGAAGAAGAAGCTGAAGAAGAAGCTGAAGAAGAAGCTGAAGAGGAAGCCGAAGAAGAAGCTGAAGAAGAAGCTGAAGAAGAAGCTGAAGAGGAAGCCGAAGAAGAAGCAAAGGGGCCCTGGAAAGTAGTAAAAGACCCCTCTGAATCTGGAAGCAGAGGTGAAAACGATGAGTGAAATTATCAATACCCTTAAGAAGGACTATATTTACAACCTTATGATAAAGGGAAAGCGCCAGGATGGGCGCGGGTTTAAAGATTTAAGGGATATTAAGCTCGAGACAAATATCATCTCGAAAGCTGAAGGCTCGGCAAAGGTGACCCTGGGAGACACCCAGGTCCTTGTAGGGGTTAAGCTTCAGACAGGAACTCCTTTTCCAGATTCTCAGGATGAGGGCGTGATTATTACTAATCTGGAACTCAATCCTATTGCTTCCCCGGAGTTTGAGCCAGGCCCCCCAAGAGAAGACGCAATTGAAATGGCAAGGGTTGTAGACAGGGGAATCAGAGAATCGGGCGCAATTGATATAAAGAAGCTTTGCATAACCGTTGGAGAATCTGTCTGGATAGTCTTCATAGATGTCCATGTCCTCAACGACGATGGAAATCTCATTGATGCATCCTGTCTCGCTGCAATTGCAGCCCTTATGACCACGGTTGTCCCGAATGAACAGCAGGGGATTGGTACGAATGTGCCTCTTGCAATGAAAGAGATCCCTGTGGGAGTAACTCTTGCCAAGATTGGCTCAAAACTAATAGTGGATCCCTCACTGGATGAGGAAGCCGTCTGTGAGACAAAAATGACTATAGTCTCAAGCTCGGACGGATCTGTTGCTGGCATGCAGAAAATGGGTTCTGCTCCTCTCACGGAGGCCGAGGTGCTGGAAGCAATCGAAATAGCACGCGAAAAAGCAGCCGAACTTAGGGAACTTTACCTTGAAGAACTGGTAAGGCAGGAATAAATAAGGCAGCATTAATTAAATATAAATATTAAATGCCAGTATTACGGTCTAAGTGCAATTTGCAATAAGTGATAAGCGAAACCTGAGTATCTGGGTCTCAGGGACCTGACCCGTGAGCCAGCAGGTTCTGAATCGAATCACTTCGGATTAAACGTTTACATTTAAGGAGTTATAACGATGGCAAAAAAGTTTACTAAGAAAGGAAGGATTTCCAGATCAGCAGGCAGATACGGTCCCAAATATGGTAGAAAGGACAGAAAGCTTGTTGCAGATCTGGAAGAACGCATGAGAGCCCCGCATGTGTGTACAAAATGCGCTCGTCCGACTGTGAAAAGGATCGGAACCGGCATCTGGAAATGCGGCAAGTGCGGACACACCTTCGCTGGCGGAACCTATATCCCATATACCAGTGTTGGTCAGACTTTGTTGCGCACTATGAAGAACGTTATTGAGGCGAAGTAAATTCTTTGAGGTTGTGGTTGTATGGGTTACAAGTGCACTCGATGTAAACAGAAAGTGGAAATCGACTACGAGTACACAGGTATTAGATGTCCGTACTGCGGACACAGAATCCTGGTAAAAGAGCGTCCTACAACCATTAAACGCATTAAGGCCGAGTAAGGAGTATGTTAGTTACTTCTTCTCGTAAACCTTCTGCAAGGACCAGGGCGCTTTGCAAGTTGCTTTCGCGGTTTATAGCCGGCAGGTGTATAACGCGCGGAAAAATGGGCATGCAGGAACTTCTAGAGTTTGCGAAGGGTGGGCCTCTTATAGTCATAGGGGAGTATCACGGAAATCCTGGGGAGCTCGGTTTTTACGATGAAACTGGAAAGCTCCTTTTCTCGCTCAGGTTTACGGATTGGTATTCTAAGGAACTCGATTCCTACTGGTTTTCCGAGGTCAAGCCCGCACTCGCAGGCAAGGAAGAGATTGCGGACGCTTTTGAATCTTATTTCCATTTTCAAAGGGTTGAAAATGATAAAATCGATCAACTTCCTCCAGGTTCCACTTTGATAACAGTTGGGGAAAAGGATATTGATTTTATAGGCAGCGGAAAGTCCCTTTTTAAACTTAATCTCCGAGGTTTTAAAAAGTATTGACCCTCCAAACCCTTATTTTAGAACCGATTTATAATCAAATTTTTATAAACCGAGTTTGCAAGATCAAAATTCAGGCTAATTTTCAAAGCAAACCGCAAACCGATTTTTCCTCATCCGCTTCAAAAACAGTCATATATAGGGTATTTTCAGGAGGAATTCCTTGAAACTTTTCGCAGAGTTTATTTTTGAAACCGAAGCTGCAGAAATGATCTACAGGGCTCTCCTGCCCGAACTAGAGGATAATTTTTCAGAACGGTCTGCAATAGGCCTGTCCCTTAAAGATATGAACAGGCTGATACTGAGCGTAAAAGCTGAAGATGTAGTCTCCCTTCGCTCAGCTCTGAATACGTGGTTTAGGCTTATCCAGATTGCCCAGGAAGTCCTTGAGACGGCATCTGAAGCAAGCTGTTAATTCCTTCGAATCGGCACTCTGTAGAAATCCTCTGAGATAAGGAGTTTTCCATTTATTTGAACTGA
>DADO01000114.1 GCA_002509325.1 Methanosarcina sp. UBA402
GTATAGTTTTGAGACAACCTGTTTATTAATCTTTTTACCTGAATAGCTAATAATTATGAGCCAAAAACCTTGTTTTATGTATTTTATTCCCTAATGCAGAATGTTAAAGCTATAATACAGAATCGGCTGCTCATTAGTTTTAGGATGTCTAGATTTTTATCATAGAGTTCATCCCAAAACTCGAGATTGTGTCTCTAAATTTTCGAATTCCAAATGACCAATTGAGTTTCCGATCATGGAAATGAATCTGAGACTTTTATCGATGTGAGAATAAAATTGGTTTTGGGATGGGCTCATATTATAATCGAGAGCTTCCGACTTCACTTTTGATATTTAGTAGTTGTTTATGCGTAAATTCCTAAAATTCACAATCTTTTAAAATAAAATTATTCTGTGAGCCAGGCATTCTGGTTATTTTTCTACCAGGGTGCCCAAAGGTTCATTATGCAATGTTTGGGGATAAGATGCGTACGGCACAAAACAGGTTATTGGTATTATGTGCAGTGGTTCTTTTACTGCTAGCACAGAACGTATCGGCTGGTGAAAATCAGGTAAATATTACTTTTATCTGTTATGATGGAAGTGCTCTTGCTGTGGCAGAGGAGTCCAATCCATACAATGCAAGTATAAATGTAACGTACATTTCAGGGTATTCCAATTTTACTGATGTCACCTTTGGAAACCAGGATGTGATATTTACCTACATGCTCTGGAATCAGTTCCAGTATATAGGTGACGACCTTGAAAAAGCCCATGAAAATGGAGCTGCACTCATAGACATTACCTCTATGATGGACCCGACATATATCAACACTTCAACTTATGATAAGATCTTAGCCGGGACCAACCCATACAATTCTACCGAAGAGAAATTCTTTTACAATATGGGTTCAAGAGGAGTCCTGAAGAAAAACGCTGAAAACTTCCTTATCTATCTAGCAAAAACTTATGGAGATAAACCTGAGCTTACAGATAGCTGGATTTATCAGGACCCAATAGATTTCCCTGAAGCCGGACTCTACCATCCGGATGCACGCTCTTCTACAAATGAATCTCAGCCCGACTGGTTTGAAAACACCACTGATTACCTTGAATGGTACTCTAACTCGACTAACTTAACTAACTCAAACGAATCAAGGCATATTTATGATAAGAGCAAGCCAACCATTGGAATATGGTTCCATGCTTCCGATTATACGGGTGATAACCTTGAAGTCATAGATGCGCTCATCCATGACCTGGAAGGAAAGGGCTGCAATGTAGTTGCAGGTTTTGAGATCTTCAATGATATCCACAAGTTTTACTTTGATGAGAACGGGGAGCCTCTCGTTCAGTGTGTAATTTCTCTTAAGAGTTTCCGCTTGAATTACGAAGATCCTGATAAAGGTATACAGGAGCTAGAAGACCTTGATGTTCCTGTTCTCACGGGATTGGTTGTTACAAACCCCTCTAATTCTATTGATGTGGCTGACAGCAACCGGGGTATTCCTAGCAGCGAAATTGTATACAAGACCCTGCTTCCAAGCATTGACGGAATTTTCGAGTACATTGTGATAGGATTTGATAATTACGATACCGAAACCGGTGAAAGCAACTACGAACCTCTGCTCTCTCAGATTGACTGGATGTCAAACAGGTCAATTAACTGGGCAGAACTAAAGTTAAAAGAAAATCAAGACAAAAAAGTCGCTGTCGTCTATTACAATTACCCTTCAGGAAAAGACAATATAGCGGCAAATTACC
Organism: Methanosarcina sp. UBA402; assembly: GCA_002509325.1. Classification (GTDB taxonomy): domain Archaea; phylum Halobacteriota; class Methanosarcinia; order Methanosarcinales; family Methanosarcinaceae; genus Methanosarcina. The sequence continues at coordinate 1,744 of DADO01000114.1, forward strand.
TCAACACCACCCAGAGCATGTTTGATCTTCTCAAAGCAATGAATGAAAGCGGGTATGAGGTCTCCGGAATTCCGGATAACAGCAGCGAACTCCTGGAGATGCTTCAAGCGCAGGGTATCAATGTCGGTTCCTGGGCTCCCGGGGTACTGAATCAAATGGTCGAAAACAGGACTGAATGGGGAGTCCACCTCATACCCATGGAGACTTACAGACAGTGGTTTGAGTCTGAAATTCCGGAAAACCTGAGGGCCAATGTAACAGCTGAATGGGGAGAGCCCTGGTCTGAAGACCTGCCTCAGGATAAGAGTGTCATGATCTATGAGAACGAGACCGGAAAATACATTGTAATTCCCACAGTGCGTTTCGGGAATGTCTGGCTCATGCCTCAGCCTGCCAGGGGGACAGGGCAAAACAACGATACCCTTTACCACAGCAATGTTGTGCCGCCCACACACCAGTACATAGCTTTCTACCTCTGGCTGAACCACGAGTGGCAGCCTGATGCAGTTATTCACATGGGCACCCACGGTACGCATGAATGGCTTCCGGGTTCTACTTACGGCATGAACAGGACTTCTGAATGGTCTCCTCTGCTGCTTCAGGATCTGCCAAACATCTATCCATATATTGTTGCCAATGTGGGAGAAGGAATAACTGCTGAGTACAGGGGAAATGCCCTGATTATTGACCACCTGACTCCTACTCTTGAAAGGAGCGGGCTTTACGGAGGCTTACTGAATCTCTCAATTGATGTCCAGCAGTACTACGATCCCAGCATTACTTCCCAGACAAGGGCAGGATACAGGCAGGCCATAATAAAAGAGATTTCAGCACTCAACCTCAGTGTTGATCTGGGAATTGATAATGTAACTACTCTTCAAAATTATAATGAAGAGGAATTTGACAGCTTCGTAAAAGATGTGCTTCATGAATATCTTGAAGATGTAGGAAATGAAAATATCCCATATGGAATGCATATTCTCAGCCGGGTCCCCGGAACAAACATGACAGACCCTGAAAAAGACGAGCTCTCTGCAATGGTAAGGGCTATGCTTGGTGGAAACTTTGAGGATAATGTCACTGCTGCTTTTTACCCTGAATCTGCTTATCCTCTCGGAATTCCGTTAAATGACACAAAAGTTACAAGACTTGTCTGGGAGGTCGTAATCAATAATACGAGCATTTCCGATGCACAGGTTGAGATTTATGGAAATACCAGCAGTTCTGTTACACTTGACCTTGAACTGGGCCTGGAGTATAGAGACCGGCTTCTTGACTGTGATGTGGAAATTGATAGAATTCTTTTAGCCCTGAACGGAGGCTTCATCCCGCCGGCTTCCGGGCTGGACCCTATAATGAATCCGGATGCAGTGCCTACAGGGCGCAACTATTACAGCATAAATTCGAAGCTCTACCCTTCAAAGGCAACATGGGAGGTCGGAAAATCCCTTGCGATCCAGATGCTTGAGGACTATCACGATAAGTACGGCGAATATCCTGAAAAGGTTTCATTTTCAAGGTTCGGGGTAGAGTTTATAGGCGACCACGGGACTCTTGAAGCCGAAGTTCTTTACCTTCTCGGAGTGCAGCCTGTCTGGGACGAGTACGGATATGTAACCGGAGTTGAGGCTATCCCTGAAGAAGAACTGCTGCCGAATTATGATACATCAAAGCCTGGAAGGCCGCGTATTGATGCCGTTTATACTACCGCAGGAATGAGGGACGCTTTCCCCGATAAAATCAAAATGGTAGACAGCGCTGTGAAACTTGCAAGTTCTCTTCCTTCCGTAAATTACCCCAACTACGTTAATCAGAGTTCTCTTACACTCTATGATTCCCTTGTTGCTTCAGGATATGACAGTGAAACGGCTAAAAAACTCTCTACAATGCGCTGCTTTGCGGTAATGGACGGTACTTATGACATAGGGGTCTCAGACGCTGTCAGTGCGAGCGGTACATGGAAAAACGAAGAAGCCATTGCTAACGTATACCTGGACAAAATGGGATACGCTTATGGAGAGGATTTCTGGGGCATACAGTCAAGAGGGCTCCTCGAAGGCAACCTGAAAAATGTTGATGCGTCAGTACATTCGGCATCTTCAAACCTTTACGACTCCCTTGACAACGATGACTTTTTCCAGTACTTCGGCGGCCTTAACCTGGCAACGAGGCACGTAAAGGGCGACGGGACCACTCCTGAGATGTACGTTTCGGATACCAGTGACCCGGACGGCGCTCAGATGCTTGGAATGCAGGAGTACCTCAGCAAGGACCTGAGAGCCAGATATTTCAATGACAAATGGATTGAAGGGATGCAGAATTCCGGATATTCGGGCGGTAGCATGATGTCCGATTTTGTGGACAACCTTTTTGGATGGGAAGTCAGCGACCCTGACCTTGTGGATGATACTGTCTGGCAGCAGGTGTACGAGACCTATGTTAATGACGCTTCCATGAGAGAATGGTTCAAACAGAATAATCCGGACGCTTATCAGTCTGTGACAGGCAGGATGCTTGAAGCTGTAAGGCATGATTACTGGACGCCTTCAGAAGAGGTTATCAAAAGCCTTGCAACGGAATATGAACAGTCTGTGGCTGAAAATGGGGCTTCATGCTGTCACCATACCTGTGGAAATCCCCTTCTTCATGAATTTGTAAGCGGGACGGTATCTGTGCCTGGCTACTCTGAGCAGATAGAGGCTGCAACTAAACCCGTAAACAAGGAAACTGCAGAAGATACTCAGAGCAGCAGCCACAGCAGCAAAGGTCACCAGACGAGTGTAGCCGAAAAACTCAACAAGACCGCCAAATCGACTTCTGGAGAGCCTGAAAGCAACCAGACTGTTCAGAATTCAGATGCAGGGTATGGTGTGGATTCTCCAGAACCTGCTCCTGAAGTCCGCCAATCTGCAGATTCCGATTATGTGGAAGGCTATGAAATGCAGAAAGAAGACCCTGTAAAGGAAGAAGATAATGGAGGTCTTTCTTTCTCGGGTTCTGATATCTTTGGAATTCTCTTCGTGGTAGTAGCAGTTGGAGGAATTTATCTCGGATTCCGTAAAAAGAAGATATAAAAGAAGATGTAAAAACATGTATTAAAGGAGAGAGCTTTCATTTTATGCTCTTTTTATCCTTTTTTTAAGAACGTTAATTTTACTGTATGTTTTTGTAACCTGACTTCTGGCTTTTTTATCTACTCATTCCGTAAATCTGCAAGAACTCATATGATTGCGGTTCAGTTATTCTACATTGAGTCTGACATGCTTAAGTTTGAGTTCATGAGTCATAATTAGACAACATTTATGCTTAAAAATATGAAACTAAGAATTAACCGATACTTCCATAGAAATTCCAAGAAATTCAAAAAAAAGAAAAACAGAATAATATATTTATAAAAGCATTTGCAATTGTATTTCTATCCTACTATCTAAAAGTATATATTAATTTACGGGAAGAAATGAGGTTAATAATTTAGTATAACAGATCAGGTCCATCTGCTTGCTAACCCAAGGTGAAGAGGAATAGAGTAACATGGCGAAGAAAGCGACAAACAAAAATCAGAATAATTTTGAAGAAACTTTATGGGATTCCGCAAATAAACTGCGTGGCAGTGTGGAACCTTCTGAATATAAGCATGTGGTCTTGAGTTTGATCTTTTTAAAATTTGCCAGCGACAAGTTTGAAGAACGGCGGCAGGAGCTGATCAGAGATGGACAGGAATCCTATATTGATATGGTAGAATTCTACACCATGAAAAATGTATTCTACCTGCCGGAAGAAGCTCGTTGGAGCTACATAAAGAAACACGCAAAGCAAAATGATATTGCCGTCAAAGTTGATACTGCACTCTCAACGGTTGAAAAGAACAATAAATCTCTAAAAGGTGCTTTACCGGATAATTATTTCTCCCGTCTAGGATTAGATGTCAGCAAGCTGGCAGCACTTATCGATACTATTAACAACATCAATACAATTGCAGACAAGTCACAGGATATTGTTGGGCGGGTTTATGAATACTTCCTGAGTAAATTTGCTCTGGCTGAAGGAAAAGGTAAAGGGGAATTCTACACACCTAAAAGCATTGTAAATCTGATTGCCGAAATGATTGAGCCTTATAAAGGCAAGATTTACGACCCCTGCTGTGGTTCAGGTGGTATGTTTGTCCAGTCCATGAAATTTGTGGAAAATCATCAGGGCAATAAAAAAGACATTTCTATATACGGACAAGAATACACCGGAGCGACATATAAGCTTGCTAAGATGAATCTGGCTATTCGCGGTATTGCAGCCAACTTAGGCGAAGTTGCTGCAGATTCATTTCATAGGGATCAACATCCTGATTTGAAAGCAGATTATATCATGGCTAATCCTCCTTTTAACCAAAAAGACTGGCGTGCATCTGATGAATTAACTGATGATCCTCGCTGGTCAGGATATGAAGTGCCACCAACAGGAAATGCGAACTATGGCTGGATTCTACATATGGTTTCCAAGCTTTCAGAGAATGGTGTGGCCGGATTCATTCTGGCTAACGGCGCACTGTCTGGAGGGAACACGGAAAAAGAAATCCGCAAAAAAATGATCGAGAATCGCCTAGTGGAAGCAATTTTGGTTCTGCCAATGAGGATGTTCTATACAACTGATATCAGCGTGACTCTTTGGATTCTTAACAAAAACAAAAAGGCACATACTGTTGAATACGGCGATCTGATCAGAAATTACCGTGACCGTGCTGATGAGATTCTGTTTATGGATTTAAGGAAATGGGGAGAAGCTTTTGAGAAAAAGTATATCCAGCTTTCCGAGCAACACATCCAGGATATTGCCAAAACATATCATACCTGGCAGCAGACAACTGCGGAAACGGATTATAAGAACATCCCCGAATTTTGTTACTCTGCACATATCGACGAAGTTCGCAAAAAAGATTACTCCCTTGTACCCAGCAAATATATTGAGTTTGTCAACCTTGATGAAAACATCGACTTTGACGAGAAAATGGCTGGATTACAGGCTGATTTCACTGAGCTTCTAAAGGCGGAAGAAGATTCAAAAAAGGAACTGCTGAGCGTATTTAAGGAGCTGGGCTATGAGATCAAGCTATAAACGAATCGGCAGTTACGTAAAACAGGTTAATAACCGAAACAAAGACCTTTCGGTTACTAATATTCAGGGTATAAACATCAATAAGGAGCTTATGCCTTCTGTTGCAAATACGAATGGTACAGACTTGTCCAAATATAAAGTTGTATCTCACAAGCAGTTTGCCTTCAACCCTATGCATGTTGGCCGAGATGAGGTGTTGCCAATAAGTATGCTTGCGGATGAAGAAAGTGTAATTGTATCTCCTGCCTATTTCGTATTCAAGGTCAAAGACGAGAACGAACTCTTGCCCGAATATCTCATGATGTGGTGTCGCAGACCTGAATTTGACAGAAACGCTTGGTTTACAACTGACAGCAGCGTTCGTGGCGGATTCAGCTGGAAAGATTTCTGTGATTTGACACTCCCGGTCCCATCAATTGAAAAACAGCGGGAGATTGTCAAGGAATACCAAACCATCACAGACCGGATCAAGCTCAACGAACAGATCAACCAGAAACTGGAAGAGACTGCTCAGGCCATCTACAAACAGTGGTTTGTGGATTTTGAGTTCCCCATTTCCAAAGAATATGCACTGGAGGTTGGTAAACCGAAACTGGAAGACAAGCCCTACAATTCCAGTAGTGGCGAGATGGTATGGAATGATGAGCTGAATCAGGAGATTCCTAAGGGGTGGGAAGGTGCTAAGTACGAAAATTCAGTCAACTTTAGAACCGGGAAGTTAAATTCCAATGCTTCTGTAATCGATGGTAAATATCCTTTTTTTACTTGTTCAGCTGAAACTTTTAAGACAAATACATATGCATTTGACTGTGAAGCTGTTTTGCTTGCGGGTAATAATGCTAGTGCTGTTTACCCTCTGAAGTATTTCCGTGGTAAATTCGACGCATATCAAAGGACGTATGTAGTCCAACCAAAAAATAAACGTTTATCCACTGAACAAATATATTTTTCATTAAAAGATGAACTCGAAGGTTTTAAGGGAACGTCATCTGGAACAGCTACAAAATTCCTAACAAAGGGTATCTTGAATGATCTAAAAATCGTGCTACCCACCCAGACGTATAGTGCCAAGTTTAAGAATCTGGTTGGCCCCTTGTTTTTTTATCGGCTTGTTCTTAATGATTCTTTTGAAAAGTTGTTAAATATTCAGAGCCTCCTTCTATCAAAAATGACAAAACTGGGGACCACAGCATGACCATAGCCACCGGAACAATTCAATATCAGCTTGGAACTGCACTTGTAACTGGGTGTGGATTTTCTTATTCTGCTTCCGAATTGGATTCAGCATTGTCCGATCCTTTGGCAGAGGTTGTATTTGATGAGTCTGGTAAAAGAGATATTGAGAGCCTGTTTGCCAGACTTGCTGAATCCGAATTTGAAAAAGAAAGGGAGATTGTATGAATTCACTCATACGACTATTTTTTACATTTTCTTCAGTTTCCTTTTTTCTGATTGTTTATTTAGTGCAGAGTAAGATTAACCCACTTGCTTGTTTGCTGGGAGAATATAAGTGGATTACATATTTGATATACTTGAGCCTCCCGTTTTTGTCTACATTTATTTCTATTTTGCTTTCTAAATTGCTTGCCAAGTCATCCATACAGAAAATCAATTCCATTGAACCATGCAACAATGATTTTTTAGCCAATTACCTTGCTTTCTTCTTCGTAGCACTGAGCATAAACGATACAAACGGTACAACAACTTTTTTTGTAGTGTTTGGACTGATAGTACTATTCACATTCTATTCACAAGTTTCCTACTTCAATCCTGTGTTCCTTGTATTTGGATTCAACTTTTATTATGTACACACAAATGAAAACGTTAAGATAATGCTCATAAGTAAAAAAAAATTAAAAGATCCCCAATCATTTGAACCGATCTTGGCAGGGAGAATTAATGATTATACATTTATGGAGACATAAAAATCATGAATGAGTTGATTGCCAAAACACAGTCGGAATACAAAAATGTGCTTAGTCAGGCAGACAGCATTGTGGATGTATTCGACTTGAATAGAATAGAAGCCATTGATTTTACGCCAAGTCACAAATTAGAAGATGAAGAATGGTTTAGAATCAACAATTTTTCACAACAAAATTTTTTTATTCGCGAATGTAGCAATGATTTTAGCACCGCTAGCTTGACACAAATCAACAATAGGGAGTACAGTTCCATAAATTGTATTGTCATTATTCAAGATAATCAAAGGCATTTTCAGCGTATTACTCCTTCTTTGTTTGTAAATCGAAAGACCATCTTAGACTACTCAGGTGAACCTAAGATTATAAAGCATCGTAGGCAGATAGAAATAAGAAAAAAATCTGATGCAGTTTATCTTGTAGATGGAGATGTGTTGTATTTTAAAAACATTTCAAAAATAAAAACAATTTTTCCAAGAATTGATGAATTGCACAGAGAGGCCACTCAACCAGAGGTGGATAATTTTCTCCAGAATGATTTTATTTTGCTATCAGATTACACCTCTACATCAGTTGGCACTCAAAATCGAAAACGTATCGCTGACATTGGTGAGAAATTCAATAACCTGAATGAAGAGAAACAGCAAAGATTAGTTACCTATGCTAAAGAAAAGGCAGGTATTGAGTTAGAAGGGGATGCATTCAAAATCAAATCCGATACCGATTTGAAGAACTTGCTCTATGCAATGGATCAACGTTACTATTATGCAGATATCTACGAAGAAAACAGGATTGCAAATTCTGTTCGAGTTGTTTAAGGGTGACTGCAATGAAATTTACGGAGGAAAAACTAGAGCAGGCTATCATCGAGCTTCTGGAAGGTGAAGGCTATCCTCATGTACCGGGTCAGAATATCATCTGTGAGCCTAACGAGGTTCTGATCAAAGAAGATTTAAAATGCTATCTTGCCAAAAGATATGCCGATGACAACATCACAACCGGTGAAATTGATTCAATAATCCGTAAGCTGGAGGTTTTTTCGACCTTTGACCTTTATGAGAGCAATAAAACGATCATGAAAATGGTATCGGATGGGTTTTTGCTCAAGCGTGAGGATCGTAGCCAGAAAGATCTATACATCCAGCTTATTGACTATCGGGATTTGGCTGAATATCACATTCCAAAACCCGGTGAAGTGCCTACCATTATCGCAGAGGAGGCAGCGCCTTACAGTGAGATTCACAATATATACAAGTTCGTAAACCAGCTGGAAATCACCGGTTATGAACCACGTATTCCCGATGGAATTCTGTATATCAATGGCCTGCCTCTGGTTGTGTTTGAGTTCAAGAGCGCAATTCGAGAAGAAGCGACCATTCATGATGCCTATGTCCAGCTAACTACTCGCTACCGTCGTGATATTCCGGAGCTATTTAAGTACAACGCGATTTGTGTTATCATTGATGGAGTCAACAATAAGGCAGGTTCCTTCTTTGCCCCTTATGAGTTTTTTTATGCTTGGAGAAAGATAGATGGCAGTGAATCTGTTGAAAAAGATGGGATTGACTCCCTCTATACCATGATCAAAGGGATGTTTAACCAGCGTCGCCTTCGTGATATTATCCGTAATTTTATCTATTTCCCGGATAGCTCCAAAAAAGAAGAAAAGATCCTCTGCCGATATCCACAGTACTACGCCGCCATCAAACTCTACGAGAATATCAAAATACATCGTCGTCCGGAAGGTGATGGAAAAGGTGGGACCTATTTCGGAGCTACAGGGTGCGGTAAAAGTTTTACCATGCTGTTCTTGACGCGGCTCCTGATGAAAAGTGTCGATTTTTCCAGCCCTACTATTGTGCTCATTACGGACAGAACCGACCTTGATGATCAGCTTTCCGGTCAGTTTACCAGTGCCAAAGGATATGTTGGCGACGAATCGATAATCAGCGTAGAAGACCGAAAGCATTTACACGAACTTCTTAAAGGAAGAAACAGTGGCGGCGTCTTTTTAACCACCATTCATAAATTTACTGAAGATACGGAACTCCTTACTGACCGCAGTAATGTAATCTGCATTTCAGATGAAGCTCATCGAACTCAGACCAACCTTGAGCAAAAAGTCCGGGTTACTAAAAATGGGGTAAAGCGTACATTCGGCTTTGCCAAGTACCTGCATAATTCTCTTCCAAACGCCACGTATGTCGGATTCACCGGTACTCCTGTCGATGCAACACTGAGCGTATTTGGTAAAGTGGTTGATTCTTATACCATGGCCGAATCTGTAAAGGATGAGATCACTGTCCGTATTGTCTATGAAGGCCGTGCAGCTAAAGTGTTGCTGGACAACGGCAAGCTCCAGGACATCGAGGATTACTATGCACAGTGTGCCGAGGATGGGGCAAACGAATACCAGATAGAGGAAAGCAAGAAAGCCATTGCACAGATGAACTCGATATTAGGAGACCCCGACCGACTCAAAACACTTGCTGAGGATTTTGTGAAACATTATGAGAGCCGGGTCAACGAGGGGTCCACTGTTAAAGGTAAGGCCATGTTTGTCTCCAGCAACCGACAGATTGCCTATGATTTCTATAAGGAAGTTGTCAACCTGCGCCCTGAATGGGCAGAAATAAAGGTTAGTGAAGAGGGAGCACAACTTTCAGAGAAAGAGCGCAAGGAGATCAAACCGATGGAGCGGATCAAAATGGTCATGACCCGTGACCAAGACGATCCCAAAGAACTCTACGACATGCTGGGTAACAAGGATTACCGCAAAGAGTTGGACAGGCAATTTAAAAATGAAAAATCCAACTTCAAAATTGCTATTGTTGTGGATATGTGGATAACTGGTTTTGATGTTCCGTTTCTGGATACCATTTATATTGACAAAGCGGTTAAGCGCCATAATCTAATCCAGACCATTTCACGAATTAATCGTAGGTTTGAGGGCAAAGAGAAGGGTTTAGTAGTTGATTACATCGGAATTAAAAGTCAGATGAATCTGGCATTGGCGCACTACTCAAAAGCCGACAAATCTAACTTTGAAGAAATAGAGCAGTCTATTGTCGTGGTGAAAGACCACCTCGATCTATTGGGCAAACTGTTTCACAAGTTTGATGAAAAACCATATTTTTCGGGCTCTCCCCTCCAGCAGCTTCAATGCCTGAACATGGCAGCAGAATTTGTTCAAGTTACTCACGACACTGAAAAACGCTTCATGTATTTGACGAAGCGCCTGAAAGCAGCTTATGACATCAGTAGTGGCAGTGACACCATAACTCAGGATGAACGTGACTACATCCACTATTATCTGGCTGTTCGCTCCATTGTATTTAAACTGACAAAAGGCGATGCACCTGACACCGCTCAAATGAATGCAAGAGTTCGTGAGATGATAAATGAAGCCCTTAAGAGCGATGGCGTCGAAGAAATCTTCAAAATGGGTGAAGATAAAAGTAAAGAAATCGATATTTTTGATGATGAATATCTGGCCAAAATTGAAAAAATTAAACTGCCAAATACAAAAATAAAGCTTTTACAGCAGTTACTGGCCAAAGCAATTGATGATTTTAAAAAGGTAAACAGAATCAAGGGGATTGACTTCTCTAAGAAGTTCAAGGCACTTGTTGACAAATATAATGAGCGCAAAGAGCAGGATGTTTTGGTCAGCAATGTTCTCGAAGATTTCACCGAGGAGATTATCGATCTATTTCATGCTCTCAAAGAAGAGAAAGAATCCTTTGGAAGCCTGGGAATCGATTTTGAAGAGAAGGCTTTTTATGACATCTTGAAAGCACTGGCCATAAAGTATGACTTTGAATACCCGGAAGACAAACTTCTCCACCTCTCCAGAGAGATAAAGAAAGTTGTTGATGATAAAGCGAAATACACCGACTGGAATCAGCGTGAGGATATCAAGGCTGAACTCAAAGTTGCTCTGATTCTTTTGTTAGCTGAAAATGGCTATCCTCCCGTGGATCGTGATGAGGTCTACAAAGAAATATTTGAACAAGCAGAAAACTTCAAAAAATATCAATCAGCAATATAAGCTATGGGATTAGAATTTTGCTCTGTAGAAATTCTTGATATTCGAGTGATTAGTCCAGCTTATAATATTTACAAATGTATTTTTACATCTTGATGTTAATTGCTCTTTACCCATACTGGTATTGATTTTGATGTTTTTCTACAGAGCTACAATTAACATCATTAATGTGTTCCCCGGCATGCTAATCTTTTCCCTGTTTGAATGAGTAACAGTTCTTTCTGTTTGCCTTTTTTGTACTGTTTTTGTCTTTTTTCCCTCTACTTTTTTGCATTTTTTCCTTTCACTCATTCATATTCTTTGTTATCTCTACGGCTAATAATTATTATCAAAAATCGCAGGTTTTTATGTAAGTAAAGTAAAATTGCGTTCGAATAGTCTGGTATTATTTATTTTTTGAGGTGAATGGTTGACGATTTATTGAGGCAACAGCTATCTAAAATATATTCTAATGACTGCATTAGAATAGCATTTCTCTTTGCATTAGTTAGTAAAGTTTACTTTCGTTGTAGGTTTGCTGTGGTGTACTTTCATTTTTCCTGTCTGTCTAATTTGCTATGTCTGCTGGTGGATATTTAAAGTGAAATTTTAGGAGTTTCCTGAAAGCAGCATACAGAATCAATGTTGGGATACGGTTTTTTTACAGCAATAAACTTAATTATCTTCTGGAGTAGGATTATGAAAGAACAATTGAATAAAGAAATAGACCCTTTTAATAACAAAATTAAAGCTTCCGGATTGGCAATTTTAATCCTTTTAATGCTATTTTCTGCTTCCCCGGCGGCAGGAAGTGAAGCCTTCCAGTATGAACTTGTTACCAGCACTACAAGTGATGCTGAAGGCAACTACCTGCTTTCCGGTATTCCTGATGGAAACTATACGCTTGTTGCTATTTACAATGAGGATAAATGGCACCGTGCAGATGAACAAATCCAGGTTCAGGGAACTGACCTTTCAGTGAATCTTGATACTTCAAGCAGGGGTATTGATGTAAATGAATCACAGGCCCTTCTTGACCTGAAAGGCAGTGGGGTTGAACTGACAGGCAGTTCTGTAATCAGCGGGATTACCCGTCAGAAAAAAATGGGGGAAGACCCTGTAGCTCTGGGATTTACAGACGTCCTTCTGTTGAGAGAAACGGTAACAGAACACCATGTTCCCTCAGGTACAGGACAGCATCTGGATATTGCCATCGTGACCGGGTACAGGAGTCATGAACTTCCACTCAAAAACCTTGCAACGGAAATCAACAGTAACAGTAGCCTTAACCTTACTCTTAACTGTTTTATGGCTGACTATGTGATGGAAAACAATGTTGATCTAAGTGGGATGGATATCATCTACGTCAACATGCTGAGCCCCTCAACGGCCCAGAAGCTCACGCCCACGGTGGACGTTGCGATTGCTAATGGGTGTGTGGTTATTGATGACGACACCCTGCTAAACGAGAGCGTCCCGTTTTCCGAAGACCAGATAGAGAGCTACAGGGAAAAACTGAACAATTACTGGCTTAACGGGGCTTATGACCAGAGCAACCTGAAGAACCTTGTATTCTGTATTGCCAGCGACTGCTGCGGCAGGACTGACCTCCTGTACAAGGACCCGCACATGCTTCCCGAAAGGGCGATCTACCATACGAACATGACAGGTTACTTCACTGATTCCCTGGATACCTATCTTACCTGGTACTCTAACAGAAGCGACAGTGGGCATGTATATGATCCTGCAAAACCCACAGTTGCAATTACCATGTACCAGAGCTATTTCCCTTTCCAGATTGAGCCAATTGACGCTTTAATTTCGGAACTTGAATCCAGGGATTACAATGTTATTGCGACTTATGGGTCTGATAACCTTTCCTCTGGAGATTTTTTCAAGCAGGGCGACGAAGTCCTTGTGGACGCTATTATCTCTTTTACGTACTTTGGAAACAAGTTTGATGCCGAAGAACTAGATGTTCCTGTAATCAACGGAATTGTTAATAATTACATGAACAGGGCCGAGTATGAAGCCAGCAGCAGGCCGCTCCCTGCCGATAAGATGATGAAGCTCGATTTGCAGGAACTTTGGGGGGCTATTGACCCGGTAATAATGGCTTCAACGGAAATAGATCCTGAAACTGAGACCGAGACTTCAGTTTCCATAGACTACCAGGTGGACTGGCTCGTTGACCGCGTCGAAAGCTGGGTGAACCTTGGGGAAATACCTGAGTCCGACAAAAAAGTTGCTGTCATTTATTACAACCACGGTGGAGGAAAAGATAACATAGGGGCTTCTTATCTCGATGTTATCCCAAGTTTGACCAGCCTGCTTGATGCCATGGCTGCCGGAGGATATGCCATTAACGAAAGCCAGACCCTAAACGAGACCGCCCTCCTTAACCTCATGCTTACTCAGGGTATCAACATAGGGACCTGGGCTCCAGGGGAACTCGAGAAGCTGGTTGCTACAGGAAAGGTCGTGCTTGTCCCTGAAAATACCTATGAGGGATGGTTTTCTGAACTTCCTGAAGAGAAGCAGCAGGAGGTTATTGACCAGTGGGGACCTGCGCCCGGGGAGATTATGGTCTGGGCAAACGAGAGTGGAAAATATCTTGTAATTCCCAGAATTGAGGTCGGGGAGAATGTGCTTCTGGCCCCGCAGCCTTCGAGAGGCTGGCTCGATGACAGTGAGGCACTCTATCACGATTCAGAACTGCCTCCCCACCACCAGTACATTGCATTCTATCTCTGGCTCCAGCATTCTGAAGAGGAAGGCGGTTTTGGCAGTACTGCCCTTGTGCATTTCGGCAGGCATGGGACTCAGGAATGGCTGCCCGGAAAAGAGTTCGGACTTTCGAGGTACGACTGGTCTTCCCTGATGATCGGGGACATGCCAGTGATTTATCCTTATGTCATGGACGGGCTTGGAGAAGGAAATGAGGCAAAACGAAGAGGTGGAGCAGTTATAGTCAACCATCTCGTCCCTCCGATTATTTCCGCAGGAAGCTATGGGGACTATGCAAACCTGAGCGAAGCTATCCAGAACTATGAGAAGGCTGAGGCAGATGCCTCACTTAAAGCGGCTCATAGGTCTGAAGTTTTAAACCTGACCCGGTCCCTTTCCCTGGATGAAGAATTCAATATGACAGAGGCAGAAAACAATGAAACTTATTTTAATACAACTTTCCTGGGAGGGCTTGAAGAACTGCTGGATGAGTATAAGGGCCAGTCCATGCCTTACGGGCTGCACATTCTGGGCACGAGCCCGAAAGGGGAACAGCTTGTGGGCATGGTAAATTCCATGCTCGGCACTGACTTTGCTGATTCGGTTCACGAATTCAATGAAACCGAAGGTGCCCAGCTTTATCTGCTGGACCTTGTCCTGAATAAGGGAGCCAATTCCACGGATGCTCAGATGCAGGTTCTCGGTACAGGCAATGAAACAGTCAGCACCTTCCTTACAAGTGCAGAAGAATATACTGCAAACCTGGCTCTTGGGGAAGAGGAAATCCAGCAGGTCCTCAATGCCCTGGACGGCAGGTTCATCCCCGGAAACATGGGAGGAGACCCTGTTAGAAACCCTGAAACTCTGCCTTCGGGAAGAAACTTCTATGCTTTTGACCAGCGGATAGTGCCAACAGAAGCTTCCTGGGCTCTAGGGCAGGAGATGGCTGACCAGATGCTTGGTTCTTATGTTGCCGAGCATGGGACTTACCCGAAAAAGGTGGCTTATATCCTCTGGGCAGGGGAGACCACAAGGCATGAAGGGGTTATGGAAGCAGAGGTCCTCTACCTGCTCGGGGTTAAGCCTGTATGGAAAAGCGGCAGAGTAGTTGATGTGGAAGCTATCCCCATGGAGACCCTTGGAAGGCCCAGAGTTGATGTGGTAATCCAGATCTCAGGCCTTTACAGGGACATGTACCCTGATAAGGTGCGCCTGCTGGACAAAGCCGTAAAACTGGCTTATGCCCAGGAAGATTCCCCCAACTATGTCCGGGAAAATGCTGATGCCCTTAAAGCCTCTTTGATGAGTGAAGGTTCACTTAATGATAGTGAAGCACTGGACCTTGCCCTGCTAAGGATTTTCGGGTCTTCGGACGGAGCCTACGGCACAGGTCTTCCCAATGCGGTCTCTGCAAGCGATACCTGGGAAAACAACGATGCTCTTGCAGACCTTTACATCAGCAAGATGTGCAATGCCTACGGAGAAAACCTCTGGGGCGAAAACCTGAGGGGCCTTTTCGAAAAGAACCTTGAAGGAGTTGAAGCCACTGTGCACAGCCGGAGCACAAACCTCTATGGGACTCTGGACAACGACGATTTCTTCCAGTATCTGGGAGGACTGAATCTCGCAGTCAGCTCTGTTTCGGGAGGGAAGTATCCTGATTCGTTTATCACTAACATGCTGACCGGAGGGGACGAGAAAATCGAAACCCTGAAAGAGTTCCTGACAAGGGAAACTTATTCCCGCTATTTCAACCCCAAATGGATTGACGGTATGCAGGGGAACGGTTATGCAGGAGCAAGGGAAATGGCAGACTTCATTGAGAACCTCTGGGGCTGGGAAGCTACAAACCCTGATTTGATCAGTGATGAAATGTGGAATAAGGTATATCAGACTTATATGGCAGACCAGGAACTCAATGCCTGGATAAAGCAGAACAACCCCTATGCTTACCAGTCCATGACAGCCCGGATGCTGGAGACCGCCCGCAAGGGCAACTGGGACGCTTCGGATGAGGCTCTCAAAAGCCTGGCTGAGGAATATGCAGAGTCCGTGGTCGAAGACGGAGTCACCTGTTGCCACCATACCTGCGGAAATCCCCTCCTCAATAACTATGTGTCTGGCATTGTCTCAGTACCAGGTTTCACAGAAACGATTGAAGAGGCTACGCAGGAATCTCTTGAACAGGAAGAGCCTGAAAAGCACAGCAGCAGTAAAGGTCACCAGACAAGTGTTGCTGAAAAACTCAACCAGACTTCTAAAGCAAACACTGAAGAACAGGCCAGCAACCAGACTGTTCAGAATTCAGATGCAGGATATGGAACAAATTCCCCGGAGCCCGCCCCGGAGGTCCGCCAATCTGCAGATCCCAATTATGTGGAAGGCTATGAGATGCAGAGAGAAGATACTGTAAAGGAAGAAGAAGAAAGTGGAGGTATGTCCTTCTCAGGTGCTGATATCGTCGGAATTCTTTTTGTGATAGCAGCAGTTGGAGGAATTTATCTGGGGATGAGGAAGAAGAAATTGTAAATGAAAAAACTGTAAATGAAATTTGGAAAGGGGTAACCCCCTTTCTTTTTTAGTCCTTGCTTTCTTCTGTTTTTTCTTCAAGCTTTTTTATATAAGGCTTGATATCAAGCACAGGTGTCCCATTTATAGCATCCAGGCCTTTTACATAGAGCACATTGCCTTCCACTTTTAAAAGCTCTACAATTGTCAGCCCTATCCCATTAGGGCGGTATGGGCTTCTGCTTGCAAAAACCCCGGATATCTCTCCGTCATAGTGGCGGCGGTGAATAAGCTTATACCCTTTTGATTTGCTGAAGTAAAAGAGGATATACAGTTTTTCAAGCTCTTCTACTCTGTAAAGCCCGTCTGCGAACTCTTTTTTCAGAATGATTTTTGAAACTTTCTGGTAAATATCTTCGTTATGCTCCGGCTCAAGGTAGTCGTTTTCCACATAGCCTATGGGAGTAAACTCAATTTTTTCAGGAGAATTTTCTGCATTTTCACTCATTTTTTGCCTCAAAACATGAGATGCAGACTATTTCCCCATTTTTCACCCTTCCCAGAGGCTCCATAAAACCTTCTCCGCATTCGCTGCAAATCAGGGTTGGGTAAATTATGGCTTTTTCTGGGGGTTCGATTTCCACTTCCCTGACCCAGAAAAGTTCTTCTTCTGGCATTTCCAGGACTTTCTGACTTTTTGCGCTGTGCGAAGCCCGAAACTCCCTTGCCTCGTCAGGACTTGCAGTGCCTGCCCTCAATTTTGTAAAGAGTGCGGCATGCTTTTCGTCCTGTGGGAGAGCATTGGGTTTCAGGGAAATCCTCAGGGCTTTACCATCCCCCCTTTTGAAGTAGGTGTAAATGTGTTTCCCATAATCTTTGAAAATAAGATTTCCTTTCCCGCAGGTGCAGCCGTTTATTGCCTGAATAGCATCCACGGCGCAGGACCGGTTTTCTACAATTGCAACCAGTTCTTCATCTTTACTGCGTTCTTTGAAGTGGTTGGCAGCAAGGGTTGCTACTCTGTATCCTATCGAAAGTCCGGGGCAGACATGTCCATGAAACTGTACTGCAGTATTGAAATCCAAATTTATGACTCCTGATTTTCTAGCTCATTTTTTACTATTTTTTGCGTTAAGCTTTAATTTTAGAATAGTTAACTTGACGAAATAATCTAATATTATTTGGATACTATTTATAAGTTTTTTATTTAATTGATATTACAAAAACATGATCTTGTAATAAGGACAGGTTTGATTTAAGGTCAGATTTAATTTAAGGTAGGTTTGCTTTGGGATCAGATTTACAGACGATAAGACAGAAAGCCCCTAGGGCTTTAGCCTAGGGGATGAATGCCGTCAACCTCATCCTTGATGTCTAATATATGCCGCTGCCGTTTCTTTGCTTACATTTC
>DADO01000062.1:0-6776 GCA_002509325.1 Methanosarcina sp. UBA402
ATTTTAGCGAACTACTGAACTTAGCAAAAGAATATCTGGACCTTGTCCGTGATTACTACGAAAAATTATACGAAAATGACCCTGAAAGCCCGAATAATTGGAAAAGCCTTTACGAGATTCGGCTCCTTGATGGGATTTTACAGGAATCCATGAAAAATTACGGAATGGCTATCGAAATATATGAATCAATATTTCCGATTCTTACGAAACACCTTGGGTCAGATCCTGAAAAACTTGAATACCAGGAAAAAGTTAACATCATATATCTCCAGCTCGGCATTGTTTACCTTTCAGCCGATGAACCCGAAAAGTCAAAAGAAGCCTTTGAAAAAGCTCTGTCCATAAACGCAAAACTGCTTGAAGAAGATCCGGAAAATCCCATGTACATAGGAGATGCAATTGCAACATTCGAGGAATATGCGAAGTTGCTCAAAAAACTTGACAGGAGTGAAGAAGCAGAAGAATATGGCGCAAAGGCTGAAAAATTAAAAGAGAATCTGGAGGAAGGGGTTTATGAAAGAAACCCCTGATTTCCAGGGAGATGAGGATCAAGGCGTAATTTGCTTCCTATCCCTATTCACTCCTTAAGGTCAGAACAGTCACTTCGTGATCGTATCTCCGCTGACTGCCGGGATAATAGTGAAGCCGAAGCTATTGAAAATGGAGTAAAAACGCAACCTTATCTTCCGATGATTCTCTTGAAGTGGGAGAAGGAACAGCTAAAAATAATTATGGGGTTTTAATATATCTTCTTGAATCGATCGAAGAAAATGTTCCTCGTCTATAATTAGATCTCTTGGGCGAAGTAAAAAGCAGCGTACTGTTGTGATGTAATCGCCACTCCCAGAAAATCTCCTATTTTCTGTGATCTCAAGGCGTAGTTCGGGATTTAAAAAAATAAATTAACTGCTACGCAGCTAGCTATTTTTTGCAGATGCTAAATATTTAAATAGCTTGTCAGGTTTTCATTTAGATAGCACGATATAAGCGGATCACAGATAGATATATCTAATTCTGTGTCTAAATAATAAATCCAACTATCAAATTATAATTTAAATGTTCAATCTCTTGATATCCTCTATCTAAATTATAACTCTAGGTTATCAGAACACTTGATTCATTATAGATACTCGTTATTATAATACTCAGGCATTACTTACGATACTCATTATTATAATACTGAGTTATGATTTGCTTTATAATACTGAGTTATGATTTGCTTTAGAATACTGAGTTACGATTTGCTTTAGAATACTGAGTTACGATTTGCTTTAGAATACTGAGTTACGATTTGCTTTAGAATAGGCATTTATATCAGAAACAGAATTTTAGACTCTGTTTACATCCTTATCTTAATTCACAATTACCTTATTTCACACCAATTAAAAGAGGCTCAAACTTTGGAATTACAGTTCAATCTCAAAGCTTACTTTAAAACAAGTGCAGATCCAACTCCTGCAAAGGAGGCTATAGCTGCGCTTTTCGAAGAGGCAAACAATACCCTTCTCACCCGAGGAGCGCCTGAAGGGCAGGGAGCAAAAGTTACGGAATGGAAGCTCGGGGAGGATAGGATCGAGCTTACGCTTGAGTCTGGCAGGTATGTCAGGGTGCATGACGCAATCTTCAGGCTGAGGAAACAGCTTGCTGAGGCGCTCGGAAAAAAGTATAAGATCGGAATTCGCGGAATTGAGGTTGAGTCCTTTACCATTCGGATGCCAGCTGAACGTGAGCTCAGGATGCTTAAGGTGCCTTACATAAAAGGTATGGAAAATATCGAAGGTGGGATTCAGCTCGAGCTTGAAGTAGGGGAAGCTGAGATGAAAAACCGGGTACCGGACAGGATTCTCACACTCCTTGAAGAGAAGATCGAGGCTGCCCAGTACGGGGCAAAAGCCGAACACTGGAACCTGTTATGGCAAAGAGGGCCAATGGAGCATCCTTTCAAGGAAGATCCGACCCAGGCCATGATGAATGAGGGCTGGCTCAAGCGAGGCGCAAGCCGGGGGCAGTGGATCCACGGGCCCCAGTCCACAAGGATTTTCCGAACTTTTGAAAAGATTGTTTTTGAAGAACTTCTGGAGCCTCTCGGGTACAGGGAAATGATTTTCCCGAAACTGGTCACCTGGGAAGTCTGGATGAAGTCCGGACATGCCAAAGGTGTTTATCCTGAGATCTATTATGTATGCCCTCCGCAAACAAGGGACCCCGATTACTGGGAAGAGGTTGCCGACTATTACAAAGTTACCCATGAAGTGCCCACAAAGCTGCTCAAAGAAAAAATCGCAGAGCCAATCGGAGGCATGTGCTACGCCCAGTGCCCGCCTTTCTGGATGTATGTGACAGGGGAAACTCTTCCGAATGATGAGATTCCTATAAAAGTCTTTGACAGGTCAGGAACTTCCCACAGGTATGAGAGCGGCGGAATTCATGGGATTGAAAGGGTCGATGAGTTCCACAGGATAGAGATTGTTTGGATCGGGACAAAAGAAGAGGTCATAAAGTGCGCAGAAGAACTGCATGAGCGCTATATGCATATCTTCAATGACATCCTGGACATTGAATGGAGAAAAGCAAGAGTCACACCCTGGTTCATGGCACAGGAAGGATTGCTCGGGCTTGCCGAAGAAAACACTGTAGGGACAACCGACTACGAAGCCTGCCTGCCTTACCGGGGGCCGGACGGTGAATGGCTCGAGTTCCAGAACGTGAGCATCAACGGAGACAAGTATCCCAGAGGCTTCAATGTAAAGCTCCAGTCCGGAGAAGAACTCTGGTCAGGCTGTTCCGGAGTCGGGCTTGAGAGGTGGGCTGCGGTTTTCCTTGCCCAGAAAGGGCTTGACCCTGCAAATTGGCCTGAAGAATTTAAAAAGAGAATGGGTGAAATGCCGAAAGGAATCCGTTTCCTTTAAACTCTTAAAATTTTCTTTTTAGGTGATAGACAGGAAGCGTTTCTGACCGATTTATTTATATATTGAAATGATGTGTATAGTGAGCCATTAACTAGTTAGATGCCGCTAATTTCTGAGAACTTCTGGCCATTTTCCGGATTATATTTTTGGTTATCAGAAGCCTGTAGTTGCCGGAAGATAGGGGATGGGATTAAGTTCGGAAGCCTATAGAAGCTTGGAAATTTTATCTCGAAAAGGAAACGATAGTGCTGAAAGCACCATAAACTGCGCCGGCAGTGCAAAGTCTGTCAAAGGTGCTGAAGGTCATTCACGCTCATTGATTAAGGAGAAATCTCACCGAGCCATCCGGAAGAAGAAACTGAAAGGCTTGAGGGCCACAGGACAAACCAGCAGCATACAAAAACAATTCATAAATAATACAATAAAAATTAAAATAAACTAAAATAAAATAAAATAAAATAAAATAAAAATGAACATTACTTTGGAGGAATCACTTGGCAAGAAAGAAAGTACAGAGAAAAATTGACGGATGGAAATCCAAGGAATGGTATAATATTGAAGCTCCTGTTTACTTAAAAAGGAGCATAGTCGGTAACACTATGGCAGGAGATCCTTCCCTGCTTGTAGGGCGCAAAATTGAAGTCACAGTTGGAGAACTTACTAACGATATGACCAAGAATAACACAAAGGTCATTCTTAGGGTCAATAACGTTGTAGGAGACACAGCAACAACCGACCTCATTGGTCACGAACTCACAACCGATTATATCCGCTCAATCGTGAAAAGGCAGACCTCAAGGATCGATGCCAATATCGACGTTAAAACCAAAGATGGTTATGTCATCCGTGTAAAGCCCACCTGCTTCACTATCAAAAGGGCACGCTCAAGCCAGATTACAGCAATCAGGGAAATGATGGTTGATATCGTCAAAAAGCGGGCATCAGAATCCGATTTCGAGACCTTTATGCAGGAAGCAATCATTGGCAGGCTCTCAGCAGCCATTTACAGGCAGGCCAAGTTCATTTACCCGCTCCGCAGAGTCGAAATCAGGAAAACCCAGGTCAAAACCATACCTGCATCTGCAGCCGCGCCTGCAGCAGCATAACTTCTTTCTGGTTTGATACCAAGAGGCAGGGAAAATCCGAAAGGATTTTCTTAATCTCTTTTCTTAATCTCTTTTCTTAATCTCTTTTCTTAATCTCTTTTCTTAATCTCTTTTCTTAATTTCTTTTCTTAATCTCTTTTCTTAATTTCTTTTCAATTCGTTATCATCCGTGTCCATCTGTGGTTCTTTTATGGGAAATCAATTGAACAGTGTTGACTTTGCTCCTGAGGTTTCAATAAATCTCAGGATTGAGGGTCTCAGTTTACTGTGCGTGCTTTTTTCCAGTATTCCCTACCTTCCTTGCAACGCCGGTTCACACAGAAATCTTCTTCAGGGTTTTCACCCTCTTTTTTTATTCTGAAAAGTTTCCAGCCGCAGCTCTCACAGGGCCTGTCAAGCAGGGTTAATTTTCCGGTTTTTGGGACTGAGTGAGTATACCCGCAGCGTTTCGTACATCCCAGGAACCGGGTGTCTTTAAAGGTAATAAGAAACATATCCCCATCACATTCTGGACAGGGACCTATAGTTTCAGGCGGATAACACTCTTTTTCAAGGTCACAGGCAAAGCAGGGTCCTATGCCCACCGCCCAATTATATTTATTTCCTACTTTCAGGACAGCGGCTCCCTCTTTTTTACATTCCTTGCTCCTGAGTACGGTCAAAGCCCCGGCTTTTGGTAGGGGAAATGAGTTTCTGCAGTCCGGGTAGCCTGTGCAGCCCACAAAGCGGCCCGAATCCGTCTGCACAATCCTGAGCACGTGCCCGCAAACTTTACAGGTCCCTATGTAGTTTTTCTTATCTTCTAGGGCAGCTTCGTCCTTGATTGTACCTGCTATGCTTGAAGTCAACTCCTTTTTATTTGCTTCGAGCTGAGCGTACATATCCCGAATCAGGGTTGTACCCTCATCAAGGGCTGCTTCAAACTCTTTTTTCCCATCTTCAACTTCCTGGATTAGGGCTTCGATCTTTGCCCTTATATCCGGCTTGACGAGAATCGGGACGGTGAGGGAGAGCCCTTCCATAAGGGTAAAGCCTGTGTCCAGGATAGAAACCGTTTTTCCCTTTGTCTCAAAATACCCTCTTTTTTTATTTGTCTCGATATGAGTTGGAGCGGTTGCTTTTGTTCCGATTCCGTTTTTGTCCATAAGAGTCAGAAGTTCGGCTTCGGTTAGCTTCTTTGGAGGGCTGGTTTTAGATTTTGTATTCCTGAGTTTTTTTATGCCTACTTTCTGGCTTTCCTCTACAAATGGAAGAAGCTTATCCTTCTTGTTTTCGAAGGGATAGACTTCAAGCCAGCCCGAATCCTTGAGCACAGTTCCGGACGAATCAAAGGGTTCTTCCTGCACAAGCAGGTGGAGGTGGGTTCTTTCAAACACTGCTGCAGGCATAAGGGTTGCCAGAAAATGCCTTACTATAAGGTCGTAGACTTCAGGAGCCAGAGGAATATTTACTGCCGAGCTTATCTCTCCTCTTGAAGCTGCTCTGATTGGGTGGATCGGAGGATGGTCATGGGCATCTTTATCTCCGTTTTTTGGGACAATTGGAGCTATGAGGATGGATTCTGCAAAAGGCTTGTACTCCTTCTGGCGTGCAAAATCAAGAAGAAGGGATTTGAAATCGAAATCATCGGCGTACTTATTTGTCTCGGTCCTGGGGTAACTGGTAAACCCTGCAAGGTAAAGCTGTTCTGCAACCTCGAGGGCAACTTCCGGGCTTATTCCAAGGAATTTGGAGGCTCTTTTCAGGAATTCGGTAGTATTTAACGGATTAGGTGGGTTGGTTTTAGTTTCCCTTACGGTTTTCTTGGCAATTAGCCCTTCTTTTGTCCCTTTCAGCCGTTTGAAAATCTCTGCGGCTTTTTCCTTATCACGAATATTTCCTGCTCTGTGAGTTCCTTCGAATTCTCCGCCTTCTGCCGAAAAAGTTGCAGTTATCTTCCAGAAGTCTTTTGCCTGAAAAGCCCGGATTGTCTTTTCCCTTTCGTATACAAACCCACAGGTTGGCGTCTGGCAGGGGCCGATTGAGAGGACGCCTTTTGTCCTTGCCTTTTCCCTGACAGAAAGCGTGACAAAGCGGGTAAAAGCAGCTCCCATTTTTAGGTCGAGGATCTGCCTGGTCTCGGCAGCCATTGCCATGTTGTAATCTGGTTCTACAAGGCTTTCAAAGGCGGTTTTTACCTCTTTTGGAGAGAGGGCTGAGAAACGTGCCCTTGCGAACGGTACATCTGTAACTTCTTCTGCAAGCGTTTTGGCTTCAAATCCTATATTTTCTCCTTCCCTATCGTAGTCGCAGGCAAGGACGATCTTTTTTGCTCGTTTTGCAAGGGTTTTTACGGCGGCTGCGTAGTCAGCTCGCGTTACAAGCTTTTCTGGGTCGACTTCAAGGAGTACACCAGGGTTTACCTCACTCCATTTGTTATATTGCTCCGGAAAATCATAATTCATAATATGTCCGGATAATCCCATTACCAACCACTCTTCACCTTTCCATTTAAATTCATATACTGGCAGCCCTTCCACTGTAATCCTCTCAACTTCCCCATCGCCCAGGATGCTGGCAATCTGGGCTGCTGCCTTATTTTTTTCTGCAAATGCGACAACTGTCATATAAAATACCCTGATTCTGTTCTTGAGTAAATCTTGAGATATAATTTTGAGTAAATCTTGAGATATAATTTTGAGTTAATTTTGAGTAAATCTTGAGATATAATTTTAAGTAAATCTTGAGATATAATTTTAAGTAAATCTTGAGATATAATTTT
>DADO01000062.1:6904-9172 GCA_002509325.1 Methanosarcina sp. UBA402
AGTAAATCTTGAGATATAATTTTAAGTAAATCTTGAGATATAATTTTGAGTAAATCTTGAGATATAATTTTGAGTAAATCTTGAGATATAATTTTGAGTAAATCTTGAGATATAATTTTGAGATAGTCTTGAGATATAAAATAGTACAAATAATGAAATACGTAAGAGAGATGTGATTAAATGCGTAACGAGATGTATAAGGAAATGAGTGAGTAAATAAGTAACGAGATGCAAAGGAAATGAGTGAGTAAATAAGTAACGAGGCGTTTAATAAATCGCATAAAGAAATACATAGGAAACATAGAAAGATTTCTAAGGCATTGGAACGATTTTCTATACTGTCTCTGCTCTCTTTTTGTTTATATTCACCCGTTTAATTATGCTGGTTCGGTTTAATTGTACTGGTTATCTGTAAAATCCTTAATTTTAAAGATAATTTCTGCAGTTTTTCTCAGTATTCTATGTTTGCATTCGCCAGATAATATGCATATACTATTCGCCAGATAATATGCATACACTATTTATATATTTGTTTGCTTATACATATTAAGCGACTTCCCAGGCGTGAAAAGATATATATCAGTTCACGGTCTGTTCTAGTTTGCAAGATAGGATACTGGATTTATCTTTATACCCAATTATTCTGGCTAGATCGTAAGACATCGCGGTTAATAATTTAGACTATTCATATTACGATGTGTTTTGTTAACATTTGCTAATTAATATTATAGTATTATAATTGTATTTTATAATTGTATTTTATAATTGTATTATAATTGCCTCATTCACCTCACAATCTGGAGTAACAATGACACTGATGGAAGATGCTAAGAAGGGAATCGTCACCCCTTCAATAGAAGCCGTGGCAAAAGCTGAAGGAATAGATCCCGAAATTGTCCGATCCTGCGTGGCAAAAGGGCTGATAGCGATTCCTGTAAATAACAGGCGAGAGACCCTTCCTATTGGCATTGGCAAATATATGAGCACAAAAATCAATGCCAATGTTGGAACCTCAAGGGACTTTATAGACATTGATGCCGAAGTCGAAAAAGCAAAGGCTGTGGAAGCTTTTGGGGCACATGCCGTAATGGACCTCTCTACAGGCGGGGACCTCGATGAAATCCGCACCCGCATCCTCAAATCCGTTAAGATTCCTGTAGGCACGGTTCCAATCTATCAGGCTGCAGCTTCCAGGAAAGTTGTTGTAGAGATGACCTCGGATGATATGTTCAACGCGGTCCGGAAACATGCTGAGCAGGGCGTGGATTTTGTTACGGTGCACGCCGGGGTCAACTTAAACGCTCTTGAGCGGCTGCATCAGAGTGACAGGATAATGAACGTCGTGAGCCGAGGAGGTTCTTTTACCCTTGCCTGGATGCTGCACAACGAGGAAGACAATCCCTTTTATGTCGAGTATGATTATCTTCTTGAAATCGCAAAAGAATATGACATGACTCTGAGCCTTGGAGACGGCATGCGTCCCGGCTGCATTGCCGATGCTTCTGACCGCCCGAAGTTCATGGAATTTATCACGCTAGGAGAACTTGTAAAACGGGCAAGGGCTGTCAATGTTCAGACTTTTGTGGAAGGGCCTGGCCATGTGCCTTTAAATGAGATTGAACTGAGCGTAAGAGGCATGAAAGAACTCTGTAACGATGCCCCTCTTTATCTTCTGGGCCCGCTTGTAACTGATATTGCTCCAGGCTTTGATCACATTACAGGCGCAATTGGAGGAGCAGTTGCAGGTATGCATGGCACGGATTTTCTCTGCATGGTAACTCCTTCTGAACACCTTGCACTTCCAACACTCGATGATATAAAAGAGGGTGTGCTGGTAACAAAAATTGCAGCCCATACCATTGACCTTATAAAGGAAGGCCCTAGAGAACGCGCCTGGGAAAAAGACCTGGCAATGGCTTATGCCCGCAGGGACCTTGACTGGGAAAAGCAGTTCGAACTGGCAATTGACGGCAACAGAGCTCGTAAAATTCGTGATGCCCGAAGAACCGAAAGCGATACCTGCTCGATGTGCGGGGATCTTTGTGCCTTAAAAATCGTAAAGGAAGCTTTTGAGGAAAGGAAGAAGGAAAATTAATTTTTTCAACTTTTTCTCTTTTCCAATTTGTTTTTCCAACTTTTTTCTCTTTTCCAATTTGTTTTTCCAACTTTTTTCTAAACTCCCAATTGACTAATAGGTCTCCAGTCTTGCCATAGTTTGTTTCACCCATCAGTCATACCTCTTCGTTTATGTACCTATCACACGCTAGA
>DADO01000067.1 GCA_002509325.1 Methanosarcina sp. UBA402
TTGGAATCAATATCAACAGACATGTTTTAATAGGCTGAATAGTTACAATAAAAATTATTTTTCCTGACATCCAATTCACTTTTTCCTTTTAGGGAGAAGTATTGGATTTACAAAAATATTTTGAATGGAAATTGGGGTAGTGGGTGTAAGTTATTAAAAAATAATGAATAAGTTCCTCTCTATATTTTTCTCCAAATAAGATGGATATATTTGGTTTTTCGGAATTAATCAATAGCTCATGTAGCCACTATGTGGTTGAAACAATTTCACGTACCATCTTTGGAGATCCTGAAGAAATATTCGAAATGCTTGGAGCGAATTCGGATGGTTATATTGGTATAATCACATGTAGAAAGAATAAATCTCACAATTAGGATATCTCAAGATATCTCATATAAGATTTATATAAAGTGGGACACATCTCAATAAAACCATGAAGATGTATCCGAGAGCTTTTGATTTCTTACAAGCATGGTATAACTTTATAAAACTCCATAAGTCTCTAAAATTAAAAATAGACTCTGGATGACGAAAATGGTCCTAAAGAACTCCAACAATGGCGAAAAAATAACTGATCATGTGTGGAGTTTAAAGGAATTATTAACGTTCGTAGTACCGGTTCAATAACTTGGGAACACGACCGAAAAAGAAAGGATTAAAAAGGGCACTTGCCCTTTAAACTTGCTTTATTTCGAAAGACTGAAGTAAGATTCCCGGATAGAGCCCACCGCTCGAGATGGTTTTTGTGCTGTTGAGGTCGTTTACCGTAAGCCTGGCAGGAGCAAACATGCCTGCGTCAACCTTAAAGAAGTCAAAGTCAGCTTCTTTAAAGGTCTGGTAAAAAGGCTTTCCAAAGTCCCTGGAGGTTGTGGAAGGCACCTTCTTTATGAATTCCTCAAGGTCGGCCAGTTTCCCGTCGAAGCGGATTGTATAGTTAGTTTCGCCGCAGTAGATCACACAATCATTGGTTGAGCCCATGCATTGCACATCATTTCCGACAACTGGAGCAATTGGAGCAACACCATATCCGCTTTTGATGCAGTTGATGTCAAAACCAATGGATTCAAACTTGTGAATTCCGGTTTCTACAACGCGAGCCGAAATCTGAACAGAACCAGCAATAGAAGCAGTAGGAGCAACAGCGATCATTACGTTTTCAGGATCTACGGTGCAATGCTTTGCAATATATTCCACAACTTTTTCATCAGGGAGCTTATCGGACTCCATGACCAGAACTGCAGCTTCGAAGTCATCCTCATACCCGATCTCCTCATAGAGCTCTTTAGGTTTTAAGCCAAGGGCTCGTGCAGGACCTGAGCCCATCCCGAAGTAGTTACCTACTGAGATTCTCCAGCCTGCATACTGGGAAGCCATACAGGCAATTACAGGATTGTCAGTTGCTACCTGGATAGCAGGCCATTTGAGGCCATTAAGGTCAAAAGTAGTGTATTTAAGATCGGCAAGGTCAGCCAGGCAGAGTCTTGCAAGATACATTCCAGCTTCATAACCGCCCTCGGCTTTAACTCCACAATCAATAACTGTAGCCCCGTTTTCGAGCTTAATAACTTCAGTTTTCAGGTCTTCGCTCCAGTCGAGCATCTCTTCGATGACGTATGATCCCATTTCGTTGACGCTTATCAATGTATCACCTTTATTACTGGCTCCAGGATAAACAGAAATATTTTCCTCGCAAACTCGGAAAATTAATTCTTACCTTCCTTTTTTATGAGGAGGACTGTTTATCGGTCAGAGAATTGTTTATAAAGAACATTACTTGTACAGAGTAATCTCAATCAAGAGTTTTATCGATCAGAGGATCGGTAGTTAATGGGGGAGTATTTTACAAGGATTAAGGTTCAGCCCACCGATCTAAATTAGCATACAAAGTTATTCATATGATAAAAGGATATCCAGCCGATTTAGGATATTATCGGAGTAGAATAGAACTATCCTTTCTTGTAAATTCTTCTTTCCTTTAACTTCTTACCCGTAATAGGGAGAAACCGATATATAGTTACTGTTTTATTATTTTAATCCTGATTTTTATCAAATTATTCACAATGTTTTATTATTTTACTGCATTATGAAAATTCGGTCATTTTTACGAACTGGCCCGTCAACAGCAAGGCCAACCGTATCTCCTTTTTCAGCTTTTTCAAGAGCTTTGCCTGTTTTCTTCAGAAAGCTGACTTGCTGCCTCAAGAAAGTAGTATTTCCTTCAATTATTATTTCATCTCCAACCGAAAGCCCTCCTTCGAGAAGCCTAACGGCTGCAGCTTGCTGTTTCGGATAATAATTTTCAATTATTCCCACAGCCCTGCGCTGCTTTTCCGAGGCATTCATATCTTTTTCAGGAGAAAAATCATCAAGACCCGGAGTCCCAAAGTAAAAGCCAGTCGAAAAACCCCTATTATAGACTGAAGCAAGTTCGCGCCTCCAGGTTTCTATTTTCTCAAGGGTGTAGTTTCCTTCTATACAGGCGTCAATCGCCTCCCTGTAGCAGCGGGAAACCGTTTCAAGATAGCCGGGATCCCGCAACCGTCCTTCTACTTTAAAGGCAGTTATACCGGCTTCAAGAAGTTCGGGAATGTGCCCTATCATACAGAGATCTTTTGCACTGAGAAGGTACTTCCCAAGGCTTGTTGCAATAAGTCCGTTTTCCCCGTGGAGTTCCCATTTCCATCGGCAGGGTTGGGTGCATTCCCCACAGTTTCCGGATTTGCCGAGAACATAAGCCGAGAGATGGCATCGGCCTGAGACTGCCATGCACATTGCACCGTGGACGAAAGCTTCGACTTCTACTTCAGTATACCGTTTTATTTTCCTTATCTCTTCAAGTGAAAGTTCTCTTGAAAGTACAATCCGTTCTGCTCCGAGAGATTTGTAAAAATTTGCAGTTTCATGGTTGGTAACGTTTGCCTGCGTGGAGATATGAGTCCGAAGCCCGGCATTCCGCGCCCTGAGAATTACAGCCGGATCCCAGGCAATAACTGCATCTGCTCCTGCATTTGAAGCTGCAGTTATCACATCCGATGCATCCTCCAGCCTTTCCTCATTTACCGTCGAGTTTACAGCTAAATAAGCTCTGAGTTGTCTGGCTTTTACCTCAAAAACGAAATCGTCAAGAGTCTCCAGAGTAATTTCTTTTGCTTTTGCTCTTAGACTGAGCCTGTCGGTTGAGAAATAAACCGCATCCGCATATTCCGAGCAGGCTTCAAGCCCTGAAAGATTCCTGATCCCAACGATGAGTTCAGGTTTCGAAATTTTACGCATAAGACAGAAAAACACCTATTCTTCATTTAAAAATATCTGTTCCCTATGCAGATAACAAATAATATTGAAAAAATATTGACTTTTGGCAGTTAATACGTAAGTGCTCTAGTTCAGCAGTTCCGATTTGTTGCAGTTCCGAATGAGAATTCTCATTCATTTACATTTTTTCCTTAATAGTTCACGAGAAAGCCTTCATTTCATCGATTGCTGATATCATTTATGATAATGTGTTATAAAAATTTCAGTATTGTAAAGTCCT
>DADO01000212.1 GCA_002509325.1 Methanosarcina sp. UBA402
ACCCATATGAAATAGCGAAGAGCCCCTTTTGGTTTAAGCGTATCAACCCGTTTTCGCTTATTCGACTTCACGATTCTTGCAATGGTTCACCTTACGTTCTTCATAGTATTCTTATCCTAACCAATTGTCAAAGTCAAGTTCCTTGATTTCTTGATATTGTCTTGTGAGCTTCACACACAAACGTTACCATTTATGCATGTCACAATAGGATTACCTCAAATGGAAAAGGTAGCGTAGGGACGCAATTCGTAGTATAGCGTCTTGTCGCACCCTGCCGAATGTAGGTTAAATTACGTTTTTCTTAAAAAAGGTCAGGTTACTGTGTAAATGCAATATAGAAAGAGAAACGAAATTCTACCTTATTCCTGCTTCTCTATCTCGAGTTGTCTTTCTAATTGTGTTATATCCAGCAATACCCGAAAGAGCGAGTCCCTTCCCACATCCCTTAAATCAATTTCTACGGGTTGAGCTAATGTATCTTTGACGGCTCTCCATTCATCCCTAAAAACATCAACAATTTCCCATGGACCTGCAGAACTATCTTTAACCTTATCGCGGGCAAGCTGCAGAAGCAGGTGTTTTTTTTCTGCAGGGGTGAGATTTTCGATTCCTTTGATCTCTAACTCACTTACAGTGGCTTCCCCCATTTTGGAGCTGGCTACCATCGGCTCTCCTGGCTAATCTTTTATTTTATTTGTTACTTTCCTTCCCATATATTCCACCTTTTCTCTATTTCAATTCGATTACTATGATTATTACTAATCATTAACGGTTACTAATCATTGATGGAGCACAGGTCTGAAGGTTCTTGGGTCAAGACGAATATTTTTCTGGCAATAACTGCATCTTGTCCCAAGATGCGTCCCTGCGAGAAGAGCTCTCTCTACTTCTTCCTGGGGTGAAATATACTGCGTCATTTCCTCTCCACAATAAGGGCATTTTATCTTCAGCCAGTCAAGCCTGGTTAGCTCTCTCAGGTTCTGTATCAATTTTCCCAGGGCATCCTCATAAGCCTCAGGATAAAAGACAATGGGCTGGAGGTGACTTATCAGGATAGGCAATTCGACTCCTGCTTCTACCAGCGGGATTACAAACTGGTCGGTGCCGACTGCAAGGCCAATCTCCTGATTCATTTCCGGAGACCGTGTGCCTTCCTGTGTGAGAATCGGGATAAAACAATCTGACTGACGAATACCAAAACGTATCCTTTCGCCCAGGGGAAGAATTCGAGCTTTCTTGTAAAGGGATGAAAAGCTTTCCAGTTCTACGGCCCAGAGGGCTCTAGCCAGTTCCTGAGCAAGTGGTTCATCCTGCTCGCAGTGAGCTATGTAAATTTTCGAGATCATAGTTGCCGTACTTTTACCTTAAGTTATTCCATTCTTTTTGGTTTCTTATCGTGCTCAATTTCAGGCTCTGGATGAGGTATCGGCTCAGGTGAAGGGACAGGTCCAGGCTCAGGTTCAGGTATTGGTTCAGGCTGGAAAGATGGTTCTTTGTTTTCCTTTTGCAAAATAACTCCTCCTTGGCTCAATGATACAATTCCCAAGACGATTCTCAGGATAATCTGGTTTTTTAAAGCCAATTTGATTTTTTAAAAGTTAATTTGGGTTTTTAGATTTGCTTTGTCGAAAATTTTCACTGCTAAATTTGTTCTGTCAGGAAAAAGTTCTCAAGAACCTTGTCTGAGATAGTAATTGTATATTGTTCTGAGATAGTAATAATCATTGATCTAAGATGGTAACAACCAGTTTTGGTTGTAAAAACCCTGACGAGGTTTGTGATTCTGCAGTACTGAAACCCGATTTGTCAGTCAGAAGCCAGCATCACACTTGTGGCTTTAATTACTGCGTATACCTCACGTCCTTCCTTCAAATCCAGATTTTCAGCCGAGCTTTTTGTAATAATGGAAGTAATTTCCATACCGCCTGGAAGTTCAACTACTACTTCCGAGTTAACGGATCCATGCACTATTCGTTTTACCTTGCCTTTCAGCACATTGCGTGCGCTTATTTTCATTATTATCCCCAAGTCAAGCTATTTATTCTATTATCAATAAGGTTAGCCTTGTCGATTATAGAAACATAGGAATCTGTATTTCTGAACTCAATTCCATTATTATATAAATTTATATATATTTGTAAACCTGGACTTTCCACCGAAATAATCCTTTAAGAATTGCATATCATAAAAAAGAAAATAAATGAGGTTCCACTATTTTCCATAAAACATCTTATTTTTCAATAATTTAGAGTAGCTATTTATTAAGGGTGGACAGCTTATCCTGTATTTCACTGAAAGTAACACAATGCTCTTTACCAGTGGGGGTAGGCTGAATTATAAAATTTGATTTTAATGTAACTTCGGTAGGGACTTAAATTATTTGTGGGGCGTCTTCTCTATATTTAGTAGCCCTTGAAACTTTTCAAACTTAGCTGGATTTTCAATCGGGTTCTCAATCGGGTTCTTATAGTAGCCTTATCTATCAGAGCTTGTCAATTCAAGCTCAAATGCGATGATCTTGTTCTCGATGACGAAAAAGGTGGGAATTAATAGTGAAAGAAAATAGCATACCGTCTCAATTCTCATTACATGAGCGCTTAAAATCTCTTAATACTACAGACTTTTACGACCTGGTAAGTAACCTTCTGGTTAAAAAACCCGAATTATATCAGCTGGTCCTGGAATGGTTCAAAGAAAAACAGGAATCAATACCGGAAACCATAACAGATAACGATATAGTTTCCATAAATGATGGGCTGCTGTTTGAATACTGGGGAGATGCCAGGGATATAATCTCAGAGTTCAACGAACCTGGCGGTGGCCCTGAAGAAGATGAAGATGAGGCATTCGGTTATCTGGATAAAATTTCGGACCTGATTAAAGAAGGTGGTCTATCAACTGCTGCAAAGCTTGAATTTTTAGACGAAGCCTTTGAGGAATACAATATCAACAATTCTGGTTTTGAAGATGACTTGATGGACATTTTTTTTGAGATCTGCCAGGCAAAAGAAGAATGGGAATATTTAGTGAAAAAACTAGATGAGCATCCTTCTAACTGTAGAAAAGAACAAATAATGAATATCCAGAGAGAACATCTTCACGATGACGAAGCTTATCTGCAGGAGCGTATGCAAATCCTTACTTCCGGAATGGATTACTGGGACCTGGTTGAATATTATATAGAAAAGGGAGATCAGGTTAAAGCCCTGGAAACGGCAGAAGTGGGTGTTCTAAATGGGGAAGGTTGGGTTACTAAGTTATTTGAATTTCTGTGGGAATACTATTCCAAAAAAGGAGACATAACCAACCTGGAGCGGCTTGTGCAGACAGCATTATCCCGCAATACTGAGCAGAAGAACATGCTTGACAGGTTATTTGAATATTACAGGGCAAAAGGAGACTATGAACGCGCAAAATATGCCCTGCTGAGGTCTTTTGAGTTTACCAGGCAGAAATATTATGCAGAGTACAAAAGAATGAAAGGATTCCTGAAAGTGCCTGATTGGAAATCCCTTGAGGCTGAAATATTCAATAAGATCAAAGAAAAAGATTTTCACGATTATTTACTAATATGTCTGGATAAGGGTATGGAAGAAACAGTTCTCAAATCAATTTTAAATCCTCCCAAAAATAGGTTTGGTTATTCATTAGAAGCTGATTTTGATGAATTTGCGGATAAACTGGTAAACGATTTCCCGAAAGAAATCCTAGAGTATTACTGGCAAAAAGCCTATCGAAACATACCGGGCGGGAACAGAAAAACATATTGGATCGCAGCCAAATATCTTAAAAAGGTTAAATGCATCTATTTCGATGTCTTAAAAGATGAAGCCGGGTGGATAAAACGTTTTTCCGATTTGAAATCCGAATTCAAGAAACGGCCGGCTTTTCTTGAAATAACAAGTGATTTATGATATCTCTTTTTTATTACATCGGGAACGCGGAGAGTCACGAATACCTCTCCCTTTTCACCCTATCCTCTCATCAATTCCAATAACTTTAAAAGCAATGCACATAATGAAAGTGTTAATTTTAATGACGATAGATCAGGGTCTACAATTCCCTGATTCATTTTCTGAAAAGCCGGGCTGATTTTCCGGACTTTTAACCTTATTAACTTTATGGAAGATTAAAATGGAACTTGATGAAGTCATAATTACAAGGGCAATTTTTGATGAGTATTCTAGAACTTTCCTAGATTATACGGACATTGATGTGGCACTTGTAGGAGGAGGGCCTGCAAACCTGGTGGCCGCAAAATATCTTGCAGAGGCAGGAGCAAAGGTTGCTATTTACGAACAGAAACTATCGCTTGGGGGCGGCATGTGGGCTGGAGGCATGATGTTTCCGCGCATAGTTGTGCAGAAAGAAGCCTGCCGCATTCTTGACGACTTCGGAGTAAGGTATAAGGAGTACCAGCCCGGATACTACGTGGCAAACTCCGTAGAGTCTGTTGGGAAACTGATCGCAGGGGCAACTTCAGCAGGGGCTGAGGTTTTCAACCTTGTGAGCTTTGAAGATGTCATGATCCGGGAAAATGATAGGGTTACCGGAATTGTTATAAACTGGGGGCCTGTGACGGCACAGCGCTTGCATGTGGATCCTCTCATGATCCGCACAAAACTTGTAATTGACGGAACTGGGCATGATGCAGTTGTATGCAATACCATTCTCAGGAAAATTCCCGATGCAAAAATTGGAGAGTTCGGGCTGCTCGGGGAAAAGCCCA
>DADO01000163.1:0-3588 GCA_002509325.1 Methanosarcina sp. UBA402
ATTATTCACCGCCGTTGACAATATAAAAAGAGAGATAGAAAACTAGTGCATCGATTTCAAATTATGGGAACAAAAGTGGACTTTGAAATCAACATTGGTCAATGAAAT
This sequence comes from Methanosarcina sp. UBA402, assembly GCA_002509325.1. Taxonomy (GTDB): domain Archaea; phylum Halobacteriota; class Methanosarcinia; order Methanosarcinales; family Methanosarcinaceae; genus Methanosarcina. Next base: position 109 of record DADO01000163.1, read on the forward strand.
TTCCATTATTGCTCAATGAATATCCCATAAAAGAACCACAGATGTATACGGATAAACATGGATAATAACCAATTGCAAAACCATCTATTTTTTCATTTATATTCATCTATGTTTATCCATATTCATCTATGTTTATCCATATTTATCTATGTTTATTCAGGACATGTGAAATCGGCTTACCAGGTCTCATTAATGGCTCACATTGCACGTTGCTTTCACAGAACACAGAAAACGAAAAGTAATGATCGAAACTCTGGGTAGAATATCTTATAATTGGGCAGGTTTACTCAAGAAGTAGATAAATCCGCTTAAAAGTTGGATAGGTTTACAAAATTCTGATCAAACCTCATGAATATTGATCTTCTTGCTATGGAATCCGTCTTTATCAAGAGTAACGGTCCTCAGGAAACCTTCTTTTTCAGAACATAAATTGAATGTTCTTCCGTTTTTAATGGGAAGATTTTCAGGATTTCTATGGCCGTGAATTTGGTATATATTCTCATTCGTATTTTTGTTGAAACTTGCAGCAATCAGCTGTGCATCTTCGGGCTCACCCACACCATAAATCATCTGTTCGGCCCCGACAAAAATCAGATTTTCAGAAAGGTTGCTCAGGCCTCCATGAGTTACAAGCACATATCTGTTGTGAAATTTATAGTAAGCACATGGTTTCAGTTTATTATATAAATCGAGGACAGAGTTTTCTTTAATGCCTGTCTGCCCCATTTCTGTCACAATATGCTGAGGATCCGCAAACTCGGAAACCTGCATTTGTTCTTCCCCTCCAGCCTGCCTGCAAAAACGCTTTTCACGGTCGCCTTCGAGAAGGATCACATTATCTCTACACATAATGGAGATCAGAAACTTAAAAATTTTAGAATTTTCAATATTCTCAGCACTTTCAACTCCACTGCCTGCGTAATCTCCCAGGAAAAGATACAGGTCACTATCTTTTAGCCCACATGCAAAATATTGCATCAGAGCCATGTAATTCCCATTTATGTCTCCTATATGATGGATTTTTCTGTAGTGGGAAAAGTCAGCAGCTTTGTACTGGAGTTTTTCATAGAATTCTTGCGGCTTTATTACAGTAACGAATGAAGGCACCGCCTGCCTGCTTATTATTGAATGCATCTCGTCAATTACAGTTTCAGGTACAATCTCATATGCAGGTCTCCTCCTGTTTCTTTCCTTTGCAATTTCAAGAGGAATATCCGAAAAATCAACGCAAAGAGCCGTATACCTGTAAGTTTTGACAAGCTTCCTGTATTTGGCAATATCTGCATTTGCGGCATTTGTCGCGTCGAGGACTGTGAAATCCCCGTCCTCCATACGGGATTTAATGAGAGAGTAAATGAGCCCCCAGACTCTGGGATTGATTTGTTGAGAGAGCGCAGGCTTTCCGGTAACTGAGAGTACAGGCGGTTTAAGGAGCAGCCTGACACTATCCGAAGAAATTGTATAAGGCTCAAGGTTATTTTCTCTCACAAAAGTTGATTTGCCGGAGCCAGGAACTCCTCTCAAAAATACAAGACATCTCATATCTTACCTCAATACCATATCTTACCTTACCTCTTCTATTTCCTGATTAGATATTGATTAATTATTAACCTTGAACAGATATTGATTAATTATCAATCTTGATTTCTGGTTTTGATCTCTGATATTCCGGTTTCAACTTCGGTTTTAATTAATTTTGCTTGCACTAACGATACCTGAGCTAATATTACTATTAATTTTTATAATATTTAAATAGATAATTTTATGGTATTTATTCTCAAATCGACATAGGGGAGAATCGTGAATAAGGGGTTTACAAAACTTGAGTAATCTCGGAGGTTTGCTATTTAAAGAGCTGGCTGTTAGAAGGACTCAGGTGCGGAGAACCCTTTCAGGTTTTTATGGTGAAAGATATGGCCGACAACAAGGAAACTGATTATACCCTGCCTGGAAAGGCAGAATCGTACTGGATGGCAACCACACCTGAATCCAGATACCCTCCTCTTCCTGGAGATACGTGCGTGGATGTGGCAATTTTAGGGGGCGGGATGGTGGGTATTACAACTGCCTACCTTTTAAAGGAAGCAGGGGTACCGTCCGTAGCAGTGATTGAAGCGGATCGAATTATTACAGGAGTAACAGGTCGTACGACTGCGAAAGTAACATCTCAGCACAGCCTGATCTATGATCACCTCATTTCAAAATTCGGAAAAGAGCATGCACAGCATTACGCCGAATCCAACCAGGCAGCTGTAGAAAAGATAGCTTCTATCGTAAGCTCAAAAGACATAGCCTGTGACTTTGTCCGTAAGCCGGCTTACGTTTATGCAGGCTCTGAAGAATCTGCTGGAAATATCCGAAACGAGGTCGATGCAGCTAAAAGCCTTGGGCTCCCGGCTTCGTATAAAGCTGACCTGCCGCTGCCTTTTGAAACGTATGGCGCGGTCTGTTTCAGCAATCAGGTGCAGTTCCATCCCAGAAAATACCTCTGTGCCCTTGCAAGGGAAATTGAGGGAGATGGCTGCCATATTTTTGAGAAAACGAGGGCTTTGAAAGTCGAAGGGGATGGCCCTATAACTATAAAAACGGATAAGGGAAACATAAAAGCACAAAAAGTTATCCAGGCAACGCATTTTCCGATTCACGATAAACCTGGGCTATTATTTCAGCGGCTGTATCAATCCCGCTCATACGTACTGGGGGTTCGTATTCAAGAGCCTTTTCCGCAGGGGATGTTTATCAACGCCGAGGAGCCAGTCCGATCCTTGCGGTCCCAGCCTGCTCAGGGAGGTGAACTGATACTTATATCAGGAGAAGGGCACCGGACAGGAGAAGGAAACGAAATTGAGCATTACCGAAACCTTGAGAAATGGGTCAGGTCGGTCTACTCAGTCAATTCTATTGATTACCACTGGTCTACTCAGGATGTCATAACCGTAGACCATGTTCCTTACATTGGCAGGCTAACCTCAGATAATGAAAATCTGTATATTGCAACAGGGTTCAGGAAATGGGGCATGACTACAGGTACGGTTGCAGCGATGATTCTTACAGATATGATCCTTGGACGATCTAACCCCTGGGAGGAAGTATATAAGCCATCGAGGTTCAAACCAATCGAGTCCGCTAAAACCTTCTTTTCACAGGCTGCTGAAGCAACTAAAGGACTAGTAGGAGATCGGATAACTCCAGTTCATGAAAAAGCTTCGCAGATTTTGCCTGGAGAAGGTGCAATTGTCAAAATCGAAGGCAAAAGGGTCGCAGCATACAGGGATAAGGCAGGAATATTACATACTCTTGACCCTTCCTGCAGGCACATGGGCTGCATTGTTTCCTGGAATAATGCAGAAAAAACCTGGGACTGTCCATGTCATGGCTCTCGTTATAGTGCAGAAGGAGAGGTAATCAAAAGCCCTGTAGTATACGGACTTCCAGAAAAGAAAGTGAAGGAGTAAAAAGAAAAGGAGTAAGAAGAAAAGG
>DADO01000163.1:3790-19378 GCA_002509325.1 Methanosarcina sp. UBA402
GAAGAAAAGGAGTAAGAAGAAAAAGAGTAAGAAGAAAAAGAGTAGGAAGAAAAGGAGTAAGAAGAAAAAGAGTGAGATATCAGTACCTTTGCAGAGTCGTATTTACATTAAGAGAGAAATGGCTACTCTACTAAGTGTTTGCCTGCAGCCAATTTGAAAAGTATCCATAATGGAGAAAAAAGGATCTTTATTGGAGAAGAGTATCCTTGTTGAGCCGATCCCAAAACCCAAACTTGCCTTTTTCTTACATAAAACTTTGAATGACTAAGTATCAAGGTATGAAAATATTTCCCTTTTAATTATTTGACTTGATTTTTCAACATTATGAACTGTTAACCTGAGGCCATATTGACGAGGAAATCTTTCCAAGCAACCTTGTAGTAACATAACAACGTATGAAATTTCATTCACTAATTTCTCATGTTTGTTCAAGGTATTACTGTATGTAGTATTTCTATGAAGGAAATAGTGCTCTGCAGGTTCCCATAAAATACCATCGATTTTAGACTGTAAATGCTAATTTTTCGAATAGTTCATTAAAAAGCCTTTTAGATTATTAGCATAAAATGCAGGTGTTTAATGCTACTTTTAAATACTATTTCAAATAATATTGCTAATCAATTAAAATAAAATTAAGAAAAACGAAGAAAAAACGTTAATTTATGGGAATATTTTACTCACAAGTTTATGTACAACAAATAATCACAACTTCTGAAAGCATAGTAACAAAAGTTGTTTATAAATGCCTCAGGGACAGAAAGTGACTCTTGAATAGTACTACAAGATCCAGATTAAAAGATGAAAGGATCAGAGATGGGAGGTCTGTTCAAGAAGCAATCTGGACCTTCAATGTTATTTAAAAAATCCAGAAGAAAAACTCAAAACAGGGGAAGGCAGAAGATGAAGAAAATAAAACATTTTATACGATCGAAGTTAAAATCAAAATTGAAGCGGCAGATGACCCTTTCAATAATTATTCTCATTCTTTGTTCAAACATACTTCTTGCAGGAGCAGCAGGGCCTAAGGATTCAGGAGAAAATCTTACGCCCTCGGAAGGTGGGATCTTTGACCGGATTATAGCTTACATTAAAAGCCTGCTTGGAGAAGGAGAACTGCAGGACTCAGCAGCAACCTCCGGAGCAGAAGCCTCAGAAGTACAGCAATCAGCTGCCGAAGGAGCGGCCCTGAAAATCGCGACCCCGAATGTAATAAAATCTGCATCCTTCATAGGGGACTCAAACCTTGGGATTTTTGCCCATCTTTCAAACCCGCCTCTCATGAAAATGGACTCTGAGGGGCATATTGTCGGGCAGCTTGCAGAAAGCTATGATGTCTTGGAAAACAACACGTGCTGGACTTTTTACCTTAGGGACGACCTCTACTGGAGCGACGGGGAACCGGTGACTCCAGAAGACATTGAGTTCTCAATCCGCTACTACGGGAAAGAGGCGCCCTGGGCAAACTGGATAAACGATACCCTTGAAAGTTCAACGGTTTCGGAGGCCGACAATTCCGTGACTTTCAAATTTAACAAGCCTTATACCCGCATTAACCTGGAATTTGCGACCTACAATATCCTCCCTGCCCATGTGTGGAAAACAATCGAAAAACCCATGGAATACATAAATGAAGGCCCATACGTTGGCTGCGGGCCTTACTACCTCAAGCAGATAGACCTTAAGGCCGGAAAACTTGTTTTTGAGAAAAATCCATACTGGGAAGGAAAGATCCCGGAATTCGGAAACGTGGAGATCCACTTTTACTCCAATGTAGACGTAGCCACCCTGACCCTTGAAAAAGGGGCTGCTAATACTTATTACAAATACGCAGGGTCATACCCCTATCCCAATATAGAACAGCTTGAAAAAACAGGAAATTTCAATTTCCTGGAAAAAACAAATCTCGGACTTATCTTCCTGGCTCCAAACCTGAAGAAAGCTCCCATCTCGGACCTTGAGTTCAGGGAAGCGCTTTCCTATGCTATAAATTATGAAGAAATCGTCAGGCTCGAAACCCTCGGGTATGGAGAAGTCCCTAACCGCGGTTTCGTGCCGCCTTCCATGGAGGCTTTCAAGGAAACCGAAAAACTTGAGTACAACCCTGAAAAAGCCAGAAAGATTCTGGAAAAAGCCGGATACTCGGACAGTAACGAAAACGGGATTCTTGAAGGAAAAGACGGGAAAGACATCAAGCTTGAAATCCTTATCCGACCTGAATATGCCCGCACAGGTGAGCTTCTTAAAGAATATCTCGAGCAGGTTGGTCTTGCCGCTGACCTGAGGACTGCGGATGCAGACACCTGGGTTACCCTCAAGGATAACTACGAATATGACCTGACAGTCACCCGCTCCACACCCTGGGGTATGCTCATGCACGCAAGCTGGGGAAGCGGCTATTTTGATTCCAGGCGGACTGGTCAGGGAGTTATGCATAACCTGGACGACCCCGAATTCCTGCAACTCTGCGATGATATCCTCTCAACCACGGATCCTGAAGAACTTCAGGGCTATGCATATGAGCTTCAGGACTACTACGCAGAAAACCTGCCTGCAATTCCCCTTTACTGGGACAACGTGGTTACTCCCTTCAACAGACAGTTCGAAGGCTGGTATGCAGACCCCCTCTATGGAATCTATAACCTTGACAACTTCGTGAATGTAAAGAAAGCCTCTGCTTAAGGAGAAAGCAGCGTATGGGATAGGTAAAAAACAAGCCGTTCCATACTACAGCCTTCTCTTTATCATTTTTTGACGATATTGGGATCATGCGCCGGACACCTTCCTCGATTTACATAAGGTATGAGGCAGGAGCAACCTTTGAGGACAATACTTTGAAAACCGCAAACAGTTAAAAAACAGTAAATAGATTGAAACAATAAGTAGTTTGAAAACTGTAAGTGGTTTGCAGTAAATGATTTGAATATTGTAAGTAGTTTGTAGCAAATGGTTTGAAAACAGTAATGTGGTACAATGCGTAAAGTAGTAAAAAAAACGCTCAGGTACGCAGCCTCTTTTCTCCTCATAGTTACCCTCAACTTTGCGCTTCCGAGGCTCATGCCAGGGGATCCTGTAAAGAATCTCATAGGGGAGGACGTCTACGTTTCAGAAGCCGTAATGGAGGAGTTAAGGATTGAGATGGGGCTGAACAGGCCGCTTTACGAACAGTTTACAGCTTACATCGGAGACCTTCTCATGTTTGACCTGGGTTACTCATATCACCTTCACAGCCCAGTTGCCGAGGTTTTAAGGGAAAGGATTGGCTGGACCCTCCTTTTTGTAGGGGTTTCCGTACTTCTGGGCGCAGCCCTGGGAACCCTGCTCGGGGCATACGCAGGCTGGAAACCGGAAACAAAGGCAAACCGCCTCTTATGCTACGGTTTCATTACGCTCTCCTGCACCCCTCCCTATTTCCTTGCCTTGCTTTGTCTGCATATCTTTGCCTTTAAACTGGGGCTTTTTCCTTTCAAGGGATTTTATGATGTCCCAACCCTGGGAAGTGTTATGCATCACATGTTTTTACCGGTAACTGTAATGGCCCTCTTTTCTGCCTCAAGGAATTTCCTTATAATGCGAGGGAGTGTTATACAGGAAAAAGGACAGCTTTATGCCCTCTATGCCCGGGCAAAGGGTCTTTACGACATATCCATTCTTTTCAGGCACGTCATAAAGAATGCCTCTCTTCCTATCATTACCCTGCTGGCCCTTGATTTCGGATTTCTCTTCAGCGGTGCCCTTTTTACAGAGATCGTTTTTTCCTTAAACGGCATGGGGACCCTCATCTATGATGCAATAATGGGGAAAGATTACCCTGTTCTCCAGGGAGCTTTTCTGGTAATTGCCCTTACGGTCTTGCTGGCTAATATGCTCGCGGACCTGCTATATGCGATTGCTGACCCAAGAGTCAGGAGGCCGACATGATGCAAAGGGAAGTATACCTGCAGAAAAATACCCGGCAGTGGAAAGATTTTATAGCCAATTATTTAGACCTCGATGTCCGGAAATATAAAAGAGCCTTAAAAAAATTTAACCGTGGAGGACTTTTTCTCTTTGCTTTTTTCCTCATCCTTGCTCTGTTCCCTTCCCTTTTTGCCCCTTACTCCCCAACAGAACGTTTCATTTCATATGAAGCCCCATCAACTGTCCACCTCCTTGGGACAAATGATATCGGAAATGACATACTCTCTGAGCTGATTTACGGAGCCAGAATCTCGATGATGGTGGGCTTTGCTTCGGCTTGCATATCAACTTTAATAGGCCTCATGATAGGGCTTTGTTCAGGTTACTTCAGGGGAACGCTAGACGAGCTGCTTATGGGCTTTACTGACGTTGTCCTGACAATCCCGAAGATCCCCCTGATTATAATCCTGGGTGCTTTCCTGCACCCGAGCATCTGGACCCTCATCCTTGTCCTGGGGCTTCTTTCCTGGGAGTCCATTGCAAGGGTTGTACGCTCAAAAACCCTGCAGTTAAGGGAATCAGGTTATGTTAAAAGTGCCCGATGCATGGGATTTTCCTCTTTTCATATCATGATCTCGGACATTTTCCCGAACCTCATCCACGTCCTGCTGCCCAAGTTCATGCTGGCAACAGCTTCGGCAATGATTTCCGAAACCTCGCTCTCTTTCCTGGGACTTGGGGACATAAGCATGAAAAGCTGGGGAATCATGCTTTCCTTTGCCTTTTCCCGAGGCGGTTTTATCAGGGACATGTGGTGGTGGTACATACCTCCTGGGATCTGCATTACGCTCTGTGTAATGTCAATTGCACTGATAGGGTTCGGGTTCGAAGGAAGAGAGAAAGAAAACGAAAAAAGAGGAGTGGATGCAGAATGAGCACCCTGCTGGAATTAAAAGATCTCATAGTTTCTTTCCAGGAAAATGAAACCGAGAACAAAAACGAAAATAATAACGAAAATAATAACGAAAATAATAACGAAAATAATAACGAAAATAATAACGAAAATAATAACAAATTAGTGACCGCAGTTTCTGGCTTTTCACTTTCTATCAGGGAAAAAGAAACCCTGGCCCTCGTAGGGGAGACTGGCTGCGGGAAATCCGTGGTTGCACATGCGATTATGCGTCTTCTGCCTCCTGAATCCAGAGTTAAGGGGAAAATAGAATTTGGAGGCAAAGACCTCCTCGAACTGAGTGAAAAAGAGATGGCAAAGCTTAGGGGAAAAGAAATCTCCATCATTTTTCAGAACCCTTCTCTTGCTTTAAACCCCGTATATTCCATAGGACACCAGCTTGCAGAACCCCTTAGAATTCACGAGCAGGAAGTACAGCACGGAAAGGAGGGAAAAGAGGAAGGAAAGGAAGAAGGAAAGGAAGAAGGAAAGGAAGAAGGAAAGGAAGAAGGAAAGGAAAAAGGCTGGAAGGAAAAGAAGAAAGAAAATGGAAAGAAAAAAAAGGAGAATGCCAGCCTCTCAAGAGTTGCAAAAGCCCTTAAGAGAGTGGGGTTTTCAAACCCCCATGAATATATGGGATATTATCCCTCCTGGTGTTCAGGTGGGATGAACCAGCGCTTCTTGATTGCGAGTTCAACCATGCTTGACCCCGTCCTCCTCATAGCAGATGAACCAAGTAAAGGGCTCGACAGGAACCGCGTATCCGAACTGGAAAACGAACTGAAAGGCCTGAAAGAAAAGAGTAAAACCGCCCTCCTTTTGATAAGCCACGACCTGGGCTTTGTGCAGCAGCTTGCAGACAGGGTTGCCGTAATGTATGCAGGAGAAATCGTTGAGATTGCTAGTCCTTCAAGCTTATTTGAAAGCCCTTACCACCCCTACACCCAGGGGCTCCTGAATAGCTTGCCTGAAAGAGGTTTTGTGCCCATACCCGGTTCGTCCCCACCTCTCAGCAACCCACCCGCAGGCTGCAGGTTTCATCCGAGATGTTCTATTAAAGAAAAACGCTGCATGCAGGAACGTCCCGAACTTAAAGAAAGTAATGGAAGGGCAGTGAGGTGTTTTTTGTGTCCCTGAAAGCCAAAAACCTCTCAAAAACATACAGTTCCGGCCTGTTGCGTGAGGGGAAATGCATTTTCCGGGAAGTTTCGTTTGAACTTGAACCCGGAAAAACCTTCGGATTAATGGGCCCCTCAGGAGAAGGAAAAAGCACATTAGGAAGAATTATTGCAGGGCTAGAAAGACCCACAGAGGGTGCTGTCCTTTTTAACGGAAATCCGCTTTCCGGAATGAAAAAAACCGAATACGCAACTTTCCGCCGTCGGGTTCAGATGATGTTTCAGGACCCAACAGATGCATTTAACCCGAGGAAGAGGATTGAAAATTCAATTTCCGAAGTCTTGAAACTGCTCGATACTCCGAGAACTGAACGAATCCGGCGCACAAAAGAAATGCTGAAAACCGCAGGTCTTCCAGAGGAAGTACTTTCCCGCTACCCTGCCCAGCTCTCAGGTGGCCAGCTCCAGCGCCTTGCCCTTGGCAGGATTCTCCTGCTTGACCCCGAATACATTGTGCTTGACGAGCCTACCTCAGCCCTTGACGTTTCAGTCCAGGCCCAGATTCTCCACCTTTTGAAAAAGGTTCAGGCCGAGCAGAAAATAGGCTACCTCCTTATCTCCCATGACGAAGCTATCATCCGTTTTATGTCTGAGAGGGTGGGAATACTTGAAAACGGACAGCTGGACATGATTTAAGCGTGGTACTAGAATAGTTCAGTCTTGAAAAAACTCAAGGATTTTCTCAGGGCTTTCAAGCACAGTAATTCCCTGCAAGCCTTTGACAATTTCAACATTGCGCATGTCCACATCCCTTACAAGGACTTCAACGGGCCCGCCTTTGATTGCGCCATAAGGGCAGAGCTCCTTACAGATTCCGCAGCCCTTGCACTTCAGGAGTTCGATCTGGTCTGTTAAGCCGTTTTTCTCAGATATTGCTCCATGAGGGCAGTTTTCTTTTGGGGGACAGTCCTCGCAATGCTTACACTGTTTTCGGTCGATATTATAGGGCATTTCGGACATGATTGAGCCTTCGATATCTACAGGCACAATATAAACAGGCACTCCTCCTTTTACAGCCTGGGCAACGGCATTGGTTACAAGGGAGTCGGCAATCCCGTAAGCGATTTTCGAAACCGTGTTTGAGGTTGCAGGCGTGATAAAAAGGGCATCATACCTGTCAAGCAGGAAGCGCCCGACCTTCGGAGAACTTGATCCCTGCTCGCTTTCCCGGAAGATTTCTTCAAGATAATTCCCTCCCGAGATTTTAACAAGCTTTTGCTCAAGCCCGTACATGCGCAGTACCTCCTCTGCAGCCCTGGAAATGTACGTATTTATGGAAACTTCGGGGTCTCTGAGCTTAATTTCCTTAAAGACCTGGTAACTGCGGTCCAGGAAATGCCCTGCGCCTGTAATACCCCAGGCGATTCTCTGAAAACTCATGAAAAGAAGTCATGCCATAGGAAGATAATATAATTTTCTAAAAAAGGTTCGGGTAATAGAAAGATTGGGTAATAAAAGGTTCGGTAATAGAAAGTTTGAGTAATAAAAAGTTCGGGTAGTAAAAGGTTCGAGAAATAAAAGGTTCTGATATGAAAGCAAAAAAATATGAATTTTAATAGAGGAGCTGATCACAGCCAGAAAACTATTCACAGCCCCAGGACTTCATAAAGCAACTTCATAGCTTTTTTCTCACTTTCTCCCCCGCACTTGAAAGCCAGAGCTTCATAGTGCCGGATCAACTCGAGATATTTCTCCTCTCCAGTAAGCAGGTAGCGGGTTGCATGGACAGTAGCCTCAAGCACCGCATTGAATCCCCTGTTTGGAACAGGCAGGCTTCTCCGATTAGCTTCATTGAACCCTGCTTCTATAGGAATAAGATCGGCTACAAGAGCATGATCCGTATTCTTGAGATTAATACATTTGAAAACTACCCAGGCTGCGGCTTCTTTTAAGATGGGGAAATTTAGCTCGCGAACAGGCACATAGTCAAATTCTGAAGGTTCAAGGTCGAAAAAAGTTGAACGCACAAAAAGTAAAGGGTCATAAACCACGTTTGCGGTCAGGTACTTTTCTTTAAAGACGTTTGCCCAGGTATGAGTGCCATTGAATAGCCGGACAAAAGGCCTTCCGCCCTTTACGAGTATTCCGATGGGGGCAGCATTAGGAGATTCCAGGCCTGTGCTAACGATTGTTTCGGAAATTCCTTCCCTGATCCCAAAGGAAGAAAGATCGACAGTGGAAAATTCATTTTCGCTTTTTCTACATTCAGGGAGATATTCGGTCAAAAGCGCAGGCCTCCCAGAAGGGCAATGAAAAGCCCAGCTATGATAATATCTGCTGTTGAACCTGGATTAATTCTCTTTTTGAGAAGTTCAGAGTCAAATTCCTGTACAGCAGGAAGCAAAGCTGTAAAGTCTCTGGTGTTTTCTCTGGTATTATCACCTGAAGACTCCTCCCAGGCTGAGAGAATCTTGCCTGCTCTTGATGAAACATAGTCCGCAGTGGCTTCATCGAACTTGGTCTGGATGAAAGTATCCCTGTGCCGGGACAGTAATTTCAGGAATGTGTACACAATAGCTTCGTTAATACCCGTGCCCGAGCAATTGAAAACTGAATTTTCAGCTCCCTGATTTTGAGCCTGCATGAACTCAATTATACTTCTTGCTCCCTCGAGGCAACTTCCGAAGCCTGAAGTCCATTCATTTGCAATCAGGTCATATCCCCTGGCAATATCCATAAGCTCGTAAAGGGTGACTTCCTGTGCCCTGAGTTCGGCTGTTGAATCAGGACCTCCAAGGCTGAATTCGTCCACACTGTTAACTCTGACCCCTGCCACTTCGAAAGCCCTGTAGAATTCAACAGCATCCTCACAGTCCGTTGCCCGGACAAAAGCATGTGCACGCGCAGCAAGCTCTTCGAATTCATCCGGTGAGAGCTTACAAGTGGCTTTCCCGCATGAATTGAAGAGTTCTCCTGCAGCCATTGAAAGAGGAATAAGCAACAGAAATGCGCCGAAATGAGTATTTCCTCCTTTCTGCCAGGCAGAGCTCTCGCAGACTGCACTTCGGACTAGCGCACCTATGCCGTTCCTGCTTCTTGCAGCAAGCTCTATGACAGGGTAAACACTTACCGATGAGGCTATAAAATGCTCAAAACAAGTATCAGGATAGTCATGTTCCCTATCCACGTTTCCTGGCTTAGGAGAAGCTGAGACCTCAAGCAGCATGGCAAGCTGGGCACAGCGGGCAATAAGACTTGACATCTGCGGGTTTTCTGCCCATTCAGATGCCGGGCAGGTAAAACCATGATTAATGGGATTCATTTACCGGAATTCTGGCATTATCAAGTACGCGTTTTGCCAGTTGTTGTTTAAGTTTCATATACTCAGAATCAGAGAGGCCGATTGTGTTTAACACCCCATCTCTAATCCAGCAGGGTTTGGTTATTTTACAACACCAGACAAGGCTTCCGAAGCACGTGTCTCCTCCATATTCCAGCATCGTGCCTTTTGCAAATTCAAGCTTTGTCCTGGCAAACTCCTCTGCAGTATATCCAAGTTTTTGGAACTTTCTGTGCACAGGACAGGATTTCACAGGCAGGCAGCAGAAAGCCAGAGCCCTGAAGTCCCCTTCACTGCAAACGTGCTTGGGAGCGTTATACCAGCCTATGGCACGCTGGAAAGAAGTTACGTTTTCTACCAGTTCCTTTATAAGCCCTGGATTCTCAAGGACTCCCCTGGCAACCGAAACCATATCAGCTCCTCGGGTAAACATATCTTTTGCGGCTTCAAAGTCCTTGACCGAATTGTTTCCGATCAGGAACAGCCTTGTAGCATCCTTGTAGTTAAGAATTGTATCAAGGTCAGCCCCAAAACCGTCCATTGCGGCATCAACATGTATGATATCCGCACCTGACTTATCGATAAGCCTTGCAAGTTCGATGTCATTAACAACGTTTGCCCTTACTTTTACGGAAAGCACTACTCCGGTTTCCTTTATTGCTTTGATCCAGGCTGAAAGCCGTGGAAGGTCATGAAGAAGAGCTTCTCCCAACCCGGCTTCGAGCATTTCGGGCTGCCTGCAATGTGCGTTTAACTCAAGGATCGCTCCTTCTTCTTTGACAATTTTCGCAGCCTCGATGAGGGGCTCAAGCGCAGTACTCCTGACATTTACCGCAACAGCACTTCCGGACTTTACTGCTCGAATTTCCTTTTTTATAAGCTCCATAGGTTCATTCGAGATGAACTCTTTTCTACCCCGGGCTACAAGATCTGAAGCAACAGTTATTGAAGCCTTATCCAGATTAAAGGCTCCAAGAACTACCAGCCCGGCATTGTCTGCATACTGGTTGGCAAAAGCACTATCAACAATTCCTGCCATAGGCGCCAATGCAATAGGGTTTTTAAAACGGACATATCCAATATGCAAATCGAATAGACAATCACTCATGTTTTACCTCTTGAAAATAAGCCTGCAAACTGACACGAATTATAGCTACTGCCCGATATTAAAGTACCGATAAGCTTTTTTCGGACAAGCCTTGAAGATGGGAAAAGTCCCTCTATAACTTACGAATTATAATGCACATATATTAATATTTGGACGCATCCTAAATACACAAAAGGTATATAAATCATAAGGAAAAGGTATACTTTAATCGGATCTTAGAAGAAAATAAAACTCTGCTTAGAAGAGAGCAAAACTCTGAAAGCATCAAATAAAAGTATTAAAGGTAATATTGCATTCCTGTAGAAAAGCTTTCTTTCAATTTTATTAGAAATCGTTTTCCAAAAATATATATAATTAAAAAGAAATATAGAAGCGATATAAAGGATATAAAAGATATAAAAGTAATGTGCGAGAGAGGCTGGATGGCTGACGGACCATCAGGTCTGAGGAAAGTCTCCCCACCGCTCCGGATACACGAACATCTGTAAAGGATGTCGGGCGAGAGCCCGGGCACTGGCACAGAAACGAGAATCATCCCCTGAAAGTGCGATGATGCAGAAGCTGAGGTCTCAGGGAGAATGAATGAAACGGCGAAACCTCGTGGGTGCAAGTTGGAAATCGGGAAGAAAGAGCATTCCGGAATCTCCCGGTTGTTTTTGGAAACGCGTAGCCGAATGCCGTCACTGCAAGAGTCCTCAGGACCATTTCCTCCACTGATGGGTGCAGGAAATCTTTGCAGGAACAGAAGGGAGCTTACGTGCCTCACTCGCACAAACTCACTATCCTTTTCTATCAATATTCTTTTCTATCAATATTCTTTTCTCTTTTTTCTCTTACATTTTTTCTTTACATCAGTCTTTATCGGCTCTTTCCAGTGTAAGAGATTTTATTTTAGATACAGGTTCAGTCAGGCAAAAATTCAACAGTAGCCAACGGACATAGTCTTTATAATTCCTGTTCATTATTACTTCATCCAGATATTTATCCAAAATTTCTTTGTTGCTGACAGCCAGCTTGAAAGAGACTTCAGGAAAACGATGCATTATTTTCTCCAGCTTAAGAGAACTGGCAAGGTAATTTCCAAATTCCTGTCTGCAGCCTGACTCGTAGGCTTTAAGGCTGCTTAACTTCAGGCTGTACATGATAATATCGGCAACAGCCTCAGCAGCAAGCTGCCCTGACCGGATAGCGTATGCAATTCCTTCTCCCGAAAAAGCATCCACAAATCCGGCAGCATCCCCACTCAGAAGCAGCCTTGAATTAATGATTTTTCTTTTCACTCCGCCCTTGGGGATAATATGGGAACGAACCGGAAAGTTGCCTGATAAGCCATTTTCCTGCAAAAAATCCAGCAATACTTTTTTTGGGTGCTCAAGGTATTGAGCTGTTCCCACAATCCCTGCAGAATAGTATCCTTCATGGGGGAAGATCCAGCCATATCCTCCCTGTGTAACTCCGAAGTGAATATTTATAGTGCCTGGAAACTGGTTACTGATTAACCCATCCTCATCAGGGATTTCCGATACAAGACCGAGCCCGTATTCTGTTCTTTTGTCTCTTGGCCTTACTCTGTATTTAAGAGTTCCACCTGAACCTTCTGCAATAAGAACGAACCTTCCCAGATAGGTATTATCCGTAGTTTTGACTTCAACATAATCTTCTTTTTCAATACAGTCCAGGACCTTTTCCCCGGTATGAACCTCAATTCCGGTTTCTCGGGCTTTCTCAAGCAAGAAGTTATCAAAGACATTTCTGGAAATGAATAAGGCTAAATTAGTTTCTTTCATCACTTCTACAAAACGACCTTTGAAATAAACTCTTACCTTTGAGATATTTCTCTCGATTATGGATTCAGGGAGCTTGAAATCCAGGCAAGACAGACCATAAGAAGAAAAAGCTCCCCCACAGGCTTTGTATCTTGGGAATTTATCTTTCTCAAGTAAAAGGGTCGAAAGTCCCCTTATTCCGGCTGTCCTTCCTGCCGCTGCTCCTGAAGGTCCTCCTCCTACTATGATCAAATCATACATGTTAAGTCACCGTTTACGTAATAATTGTAAGTTATACAGACTGAAATATTCTGCCCTTAAAATATATTAACTGGATAGATAAAAAGGTAGAGGAAAGAAAAAGAATAACTGGAAAAAGTCTTATCAGCTCTATTATCTGAGTTTGAAATTCAGGAGGACCCAGCACAGGAAGAAAAAATGAAAAATTCCAGCTGGATTCAGCCAGAATAGATCAGAGAGTAGATCAGATGTTAATCAGAAACTACCATTATAGTTGATCAATTATAGTTGATCATCCGAGTTTGAACTTCCGTAGGAAAAAGAGAGGGCAAACTTTTAATGACCAATAAAAATAACTTTTATGATCAATGCTCGAATTCACAACATCAAGAGATTTACTCAGAATTTCTCTGTTGTCTATTGCCATATTGAAAGAAAGTTCCGGAAATCTATGAATTAATTTGGAAGAAATAAGAGAATACTTAAGGTGAGTTCCAAACTCTGCCTGGCAAAGAGACTCATATTTACTCAAATCTTTTATATTTCCACCGCGCCGGCAAATTCCGGCAATCACTTCAGCAGCAAACTGCCCTGAACTTATTGCATAAGCAAGTCCCTCGCCAGAAACAGCATCTACGAATCCTGCCGCATCCCCGCTCAGAAGAACTCTAGAACCTGAAATTTTTCGCTTAATACCACCAAGGGGAATTTTATGCCCTTTAAGCTTATAATCCCCTGTAAAACCATTATTTATCAGAAATTTATGTATTTTTTCCCTGGGGCGAGGAAAATCTTTAGCAATCCCTCCAATCCCTACCGAGTAATAATTCTTATGAGGGAAAATCCAGCCATACCCCCCGTCTGCAACCCCAAAGTGTATTTCTACAACGCTACCAAAAGATTTTTCGATTTCATCTTCGTTAGCCAGGACTTCGGTGACCACACAGACCCCGTATTTGTTCTCATCGTCTGCAGGCCTAACACAGGTTTTGAGGATTCCATGCGCTCCTTCGGCAACAATAGCAAATTTCGCCTGATAAGTTCCTTTTTTTGTAATTATTTCTACAAATTCAGATTTTTCCTCACAGCTCAGAACCTTTTCTCCAGTGTGTATTTCTATTTTTGTTTCCCTTGCCTTTTTAAGTAAGAAGTTATCAAAAGCACTTCGAGATACCAGAGAAGATACACTATGATCCTTGTGCACTTCAATTATTCGATTTTTGAAAATACCCCTTAACCCCATGACCTCCCGTTCAATAATATACTGAGGAAGCTCGAAATCAAGATAAGAAATAGCACGAGTCGAAAGCCCTCCTGCACACGGTTTGTATCTGGGAAATTCTTCTTTTTCAAGCAGCAGTGTATTAAGGCCAAGTTTTCCTGCTCTTCTTCCAGCCGAAGCTCCGGAAGGACCTCCTCCAATTATTATTAGATCATACATATCCAAACACCTTCGAAATTATCTGAGTTTGAAGTTTAAAAGTTACCTGAGTTTGAAGTTTAAAAGTTACCTGAGTTTGAAGTTTAAAAGGCACCAACGTAGGTAATCCTTATAATCAATTGTAAGATCCACAACCTCAAGAAATTTATCAATCATCTTGTCACTTGACGTGAAGACCTTAAATGTGCGATCTGGAAAACGATGCATTATCCTGGAAAACATAAGTGAGTACTTAAGGTGAGTTCCGAACTCGGCCCGGCAGAGTGACTCATATTTGCTAAGATCTTTGAGATTTCCACCTTGCAGGCAAATTCCTGCAATAACTTCAGCCGCAAATTGCCCTGAGACGATTGCATAGGCAAGTCCCTCACCTGAAAAAGCATCTATAAACCCGGCAGCATCTCCGCTCAAGAGGACTCTTGAACCAACTATCTTTCGTTTTATCCCTCCCAAGGGGATTTTGTGTCCGTGGAGCTTATACTCTCCGGAAAAGTCATTTTTCTCTAAGAACTCAAGCATTATCTTTTTCGGATGCAGAAAGTCTCTGGCAACCCCACCGACTCCAACGGAATAATAGGTTTTGTGAGGAAAAATCCAGCCGTATCCTCCACCAGCAACCCCAAAATGTAGTTCCACTGTATTTCCCAGGCGCTCTTCAAGTTCTCTTTCTTCAGCAGGAATTTCAGTGACCAGGCAGATTCCGTATTCCTCCCTATTGTCTGCAGGCCGCACGCAGGTTTTGACAAGCCCATGGGCCCCTTCAGCAATTATCGCAAATTTTGCTTGGTATGTCTCCTGCCTGGTATCCACTTCAATACAGTCAGGCATTTCTCTGCAGCAAAGAGCTTTTTCTCCGGTATTGACTTCAATCCCTGTTTCTTTTGCTTTTTCAAGAAGGAAATCGTCAAACTTATCCCTTGAGACAAGCACAGACAGCCGGCGATCTTTATGAGCCTTGATCGACTGGTCCCTGAATAAAACCTTTGCGCCTGTAACTTCCCACTCAATAAGATCCTGAGGAAGTTCGAAATCAAGATATGAGATCGCATGCTCTGAAAGTCCTCCTCCACAAGGCTTGTATCTGGGAAATTTATCTTTTTCAAGTAGCAGTGCCTTCAGGCCAAGTTTTCCAGCCCTTATTCCGGCCGAAGCTCCAGAAGGGCCGCCGCCTATGATAATTACGTCATACATACAAGTAGCACCTTCAAATGTGTCCTAAAGTTGTCTTAATTAATTTATTTATTTATTTATTAATGAGGAACTAATTTAAAGTACCGCAAATAATTCAAAATTTTTATGTAATTTATAGAAAGTTGTTAATAATATAAGGAAAAAAGTTAAAAAAGAAAAATAATAGAAAATAAAAAGTAATAAACAAAAAATAAAAATAAATATAATAAATAAAAAGAAAAAATAGAAGTAAAAAAGTAAGAAAAGAAAATAAAAAGGGATAGAGGAGGAAAGAAAAAATTAAAAAGGATTAGAGGAGGAGAGAAGAAAACTAAAAAGACGTATAACTTCTCAATTCTTAAAACTCTCTAAAACATTCAGCACCTTCTCGTAATTCACTTCTGTCCCGAAGCAGCCGTCCTTTTCCATAGGAATACCGTAGCTTACCACGTTTTTCCCTTTGAGGGCACGCATTACCTTGTTGATTTCGTAATCGCAGGCGATCATAAGGACACCATCGGCAGATTCCATCTTAAGGATATTCTTTACATAGGAG